>NZ_JBNVZR010000035.1:0-13108 GCF_052527415.1 Legionella navarrensis
CCTTTGCCCACCCTACCCCTGTATTTAATCTTGACAAGACACTGGCTGGTCATGGATGCAAGGCAAGATCATGAATGAATTTATTCAATACAAAAGAGTCAATCGTCCGTCAGGGTTGACTGGCAGATAAGAGATTGGGTGTTTTTTTGTGAATTATTTGAAATTAAGGATTTGTAACATTTGAGACGCTAATACACGTTGCTGGGAATAATTTAAGATAGATTTGCTGCTATTCAAAAAGGATTGTTGGGCTTTGCTAAGCCAAACCCAACATATAACGATAATGCTTTTATGAGAGTTACATTGCACGCAATGCAACCAAAAAGAATTTAGACAACTTCAACTTCTTCAGCTTGTGGTCCTTTTTGACCTTGGCTTGCTTTGAACATAACGCTTGCGCCTTCAGCCAGCGTTTTGAAACCGCCACCTTGAATTGCACTGAAGTGAACAAAGTAATCTTTGCCACTGCTTTCGATAAAGCCAAAACCTTTACCTTCGTTAAACCATTTGACTGTACCGCGAATTTTATCTGACATTTTGTTTCCTATATTTTACTGTTTTCGATTTAGCTTATAGCTGTACTAATAAAATTTATATTTTAGTAGCACTTAATTGTATGTCAGCCAGCCTGAAAAAGCAATTGTTTATTTCACATTTCTCAGTTTTCAGGCCATAATTTTCCTGCGTCAGGGGCGGTCGTCGATTTCCTTGCGCTGTGATGGCAGAAAATCCTTTTTATCGAGCCCCATGACCACAGCCAGCGCTCCGGCTACATAAATAGACGAATAGGTTCCGATAACGATCCCGATAATCAAGGCCAGGGAAAATCCACGTATGGTTTCACCGCCATAGATGAACAGCGCCACAACCACAAAAAGCGTCAGCAGCGAGGTCATGATGGTTCGTGAAAGCGTCTGGTTAATGGAAATATTCATGATTTCCAGCGGCGTTGAGCGACGGATTTTAATGAAATTCTCCCTCACCCTGTCGAAAACCACGATTGTATCATTAAGAGAGTAGCCAATAACCGCCAGTAGACCAGCCAGGGCTTTCAAATCAAACTCAAGACCAAACATGGCAAACACACCGAGAATGAGAACCGGATCGTGAACCAGAGCCACGGCCGAGCTGACAGCCAGACGGTATTCAAAGCGCATGGCGATGTAAATCATCGTCGCCAGCAGGGACACAAGGATAGCCAGCGCACCTTTGGTGGCCAGCTCCTCACCTACCTGTGGTCCCACAAAGTCTACACGCTGCTTCACCCCGCCAGGCATCTGCTCCATTACCTTGTTTACCATCAGGTTTTGTTCCATATCCTCGCGGGGAGCAATACTGATGAGTACGTCACGCGATGTTCCGTAACTGATAACCTGAGCTTCCTTGAAACCCGCCTGGTAGAGGTTTTCCCGAATCAGGGGCAGATCAGCCGCCTGAGGGAAACTGACCTCGATTTGCGTACCGCCGGTAAAATCGAGGCCCCATTTCAGGCCATTGACCAACAGGGCGCCGATGGACACGATGAAAACGAGTGCGGAGAAAAAAGCAGTCCATTTTCTCGCCCCCATGAAGTCCACATTTGAATTTGGATTAAAAAATTCCATCTAAGCCTCGCCTCAAATACCAATAGATAATTTAGTAACGTTACGTCCACCGTATAACCAGTTCACAATGGCGCGCGTGTAGGTAACGCTGGTCAGCATGGACGTCATAAGACCCAGCGATAAAATTACGGCGAAGCCGCGTATGGGTCCGGTACCAATGGCGAACAGAACAATACCCACAATCAGGGTAGTGACGTTCGCATCTATAATGGTCGCAAATGCTCTGTCATAACCGGCATGAATGGCAGCCTGTGGCGACATGCCACTGCGCAGCTCCTCCCGGATCCGCTCGTAAATCAGGACGTTGGCATCTACCGCCATACCAACCGTCAGCACGAAGGCCGCGATACCTGGCAGGGTCAGCGTTACACCAATCAGCGACAGCAAGGCGCTGAGCAGGATCAGGTTAAGGAACAGAGCAATATTGGCCACCAGACCAAAGAGTCGATAGTAAGCCAGCATCAGCACAAGAATAAGCCCCATGCCCACCGCCAGAGAGACCATGCCGCGCTTGATATTTTCCTTACCGAGCGACGGACCAACGGTGCGCTCCTCAACAGGATAAATGACCGCAGGCAAGGCACCGGCACGCAGCAGCAGCGCCAGGTTACTGGCTTCCTTACTGTCGGCCAGGCCGGTAATCTGGAAATTATTACCCAGGGCATTTTGAATCACAGGCGCTGAAATCACCCGCTCTTCGCGACGTGTGACTCGCTTGCTGACATTATTGACCGTTTCAATTGAAGATTTGCTTTCAACAAATACAATGGCCATACGCTTACCAATGTTGTCACGTGTGACCTTGGTAAACAGCGCTTCGCCCCCGCCCCCCAGTTGAATGGAGACCGCAGGTGTTGCTGTCTGCTGATCGAAACTGGACACGGCACTGGTAATGGAGTCACCATTGAGAACCACCTGACGCTTCAGCAGAATGGGATGGCCGTCCATGGTGTACAGCTTACTGTTAACCGGCACGGCACCGGTCTGCTTGGCTATCTGAGCATCGTTTTCCTGATCAACCAGATAGAACTGCAGCGTAGCGGTTCCACCGAGAATCTGCTGCGCGCGGGCGGCGTCCTGAATGCCGGGCAAATCAACGGCCACCCGGGTAGCACCCTGCTGCTGTACGACCGCTTCTGCCACGCCCAGCTCATTAACACGGTTACGCAGAATACTCATGGTCTGCTCAATGGTATTCTGACGAATGGTGTTCAGCTCGTTTGAGGACAAGGCAATGGTCACGGTGCTGTTCTCTTTTGATTTGGTGTAAACCAGATCAGGGAAGCTTTCCTTCATTTTATCCAGAGCCGTGTCCATGATATCGCTGGTACGGAAACGGATGGTGATGCCTTTGTCAGCCAGAAAACGAATACCTGCGTAACGTATACCGTTTTCACGCAGATCCTGACCGATGTTTTTCATCATGCCTTCATATCGTCTGGCAACTACGCTGTCCACATCGACTTCAAGCAGCAGATGCACGCCACCACGCAGGTCAAGACCCTGCTTCATGGGCTCAGCGCCTATACGGCTCAGCCAGGCTGGAGTAGAAGGCGCGAAGTTAAGCGCGACCGTGAAGTCTTTGCCCAGAGCGTTCTTGATAGCGTCCTGTGCCAGCAACTGCGTATCGGTCGATGTGAATCGAACCTCAAGATTATCACCGCTGGCGCTCATCGAGGCATAGCTTAGTCCGGCCTCCCTGAGAACGTCTTCGACCTGCTGTTTTAACTGTCCGGAATCCATTGATGACTGGGAAGAAATCTGCACGGCAGGATCTTCACTGTATAAATTGGGCACCGCATAAATGAACCCAATCACCACAACGATGATCAGGGCAAGATTTTTCCAAAGTGGGTATTTATTCTGCATAATCCTTGTCCCAGCGCTAAAACCTTAAAGGGATTTAATGGTGCCTTTGGGCAATACGGCGCTTACAGCGCTGCGCTGCATGCTGATATCAACTCCCTCAGCCAGGTTTACTTTGATGAATTGCTCATTCAAATCAACCACCTTTCCCACGATACCAGACGAGGTAACTACTTCATCGCCTTTTTTGAGATTACTGATCAGTAAACGATGTTCTTTGGCTCGTTTATTCTGTGGCCGTATCAACATGAAATAAAACAAAACAAAAATGGCCACAATCATAACCAATGAAAACGTGCCATCTGCCTGACCGGCAGGCACCGTGGCAGCAGCCATGGCATCACTCACGAAAAAACCCATGTTAACTCTCCTCAGAAACGTGTTTTATACTGCCTGCAGGCAGCATATCACCTGACACCGTATCGCATCAGAGCGATGTCCTGGCCCCGCGTAGCGCGTCGGCATGACAGGACAGCGAGACATCATATCGGGATTTACTCCCTGCGTAAATGAAGCTGGGGCTAATTTTTCATGCCGGGGGAAGGGTTCAGTCTCTGTTGTACAAAACTGGCGTTATGCTGCACGATAAATCGTTGAGCAAGCAAGGGGGTATGCTGTAAAAGATGGTGAAGATAGGCACGAGTAAACTGTTGTTTACAGGTTGGGCACGTGCAATCGCGGTCAAGCAGCTGGAATGCCTGCTCCATGGCCGGATCCAGTACGGAAAAGGTTCCGTCCTGACTGTAGACAAGACCGGCTGCGCCAGCGCGGGCCGGAGAGTCTGATTCAAGAAAGGTATGCGGCCTCAGTGCCATAGGGTCTGTGATGTCTGCCTGAATGTAAACGGCCTTGTCTTCTGTATCGATTTTATCCTGGATAAGCGCGGCATCGGGCCAGACTCTGGCCGCAAAACCAGCGGCGGCATCTTCTTCTCCCGCTGACAGACTGTCGCTGGCATGCCAGTAAGGTACGATTGAAGCAGGCAGATTTTTCCATACGGTCTGATTCCAGGCCGCACTGCCCTCAGGCAAAATGATGCGGTCTGGTTTTAATTGCACGATGAGCTGGAACAGGGCTGGAATATCCAGACGGATCCACGCGCCATCATAAACCGAACGAAAGCGAAACACACCTTCGCGATTGGGCTTTAGCTGACTCGCGTTGAGGATAATCAAGCCAGGCCAGGGTGCGTAACGGCGAATACCGTCCAGCCCGGCCAGCATCTCCTGGCCGGGTTTCATCAGCAAATCTTCCAGTCGGTAAGAAACGGCGCGAACACCGGCCTCTTCCCAGTTGGCCATGCTCAGGCAACTGCCCTCCTGGCTGGAGAGGATGGGAACAAAACCGTATACCGTGTTTTCCGATGACATGCTGACAACTCCTTATAATAACAGACTGGCGTCGCCGTAACTGAAAAAGCGGTAACGCTGCGCGATGGCTTCCTGGTAGAGGGCCATGGCCTGCGGATGACCAATAAAGGCAGATACCAGCATCAACAGGGTCGATTCGGGTAAATGAAAATTGGTTATCAGGCCGTCGCAGAGTTTAAATTGATAACCGGGATAAATAAAGATGTTGGTATCACCACGGCAGGGTTTTAATTCACCCAGAGCGGCGGCACTTTCGAGGCTGCGCATAGCCGTTGTGCCAACCGCTATGACACGTCGTTTTTCAGCCCTGGCCCGCTGCACTGCCTCGCAGAGCTCTTCGCTGATAGTGTACTGCTCGGAGTGCATCACGTGATCTGTCACGCGTTCCGTGCGCACGGGGCGAAAGGTTCCTGCCCCGACATGCAGGGTTGTGTATGCCAGTTGCACGCCGTTGTCCTCTAATTGATTGAGGATCTCATCATCAAAATGCAGACCGGCAGTGGGAGCGGCGACGGAGCCCTTGTGCCTGGCGTAAACCGTTTGATAACGCTCCTGGTCCATCTGTTCGTCCTGCCTGTCAATATAGGGTGGCAGTGGGATATGGCCAACGTCAGCCAGCAGACTGTCAACGTCAGCGTCGGTCTGGCAATGGTACAAATCATCTATTTTGCTGACAATCCGTACCTGCCAGCCTTTCTCAAGAAAGATCAGTGAATTGGCACGCGGCGTTTTGCTGGCTTTGATATGCGCCAGAAAGGAGCGATCATCGAGAAGACGCTCAATCAGAAACTCTACCCGCCCCCCGCTCTGCTTGGTGCCATAAAAACGGGCAGGGATTACGCGGCTGTTGTTCATGACCAGCAAATCTCCGGGCTGCAGCAATCCGGGTAAATCGCGGAACTGCCGGTGCGTTGAGGTTCCGCTGCGTCGATCGTAACAGAGAAGACGCGAGTCGCTGCGCTTCTCCAGTGGGTATTGTGCGATTAGATCGGGGGGAAGATCGAAGTAAAAGTCTTGCTTGTTCATTGTTAAAACAACCTAAAATCTGGGCATTATATCATAAGGAAAATAAAATCAGGTGTATTTTTCCAAACCATATCCCGGTACAAATCGGTGAAACCGTACCCTGGTATCGTAACCCGGATTAGCGAAGCGTAATCCGGGAGCCAGACTCAACCTGCACCATCCGGATTACGCTAAGGCCTGGGGAAAGTCCTTAGGTTGATCCCCACTCTTGTGCTAGCATATCGGCCATATTAAACCGTCGTGCAGGCATCATGATTTCTCTTCGCAACATTACCCTCTCGCGTGGCAACAAGGTATTGCTGGAAAACGCATCGCTTACTTTGTATGAAAAACAGAAAACAGGTCTGGTTGGTCATAATGGCTGTGGTAAATCGAGTCTGTTCAGTCTGCTCCTGGGGCAGCTGACGGCCGATACAGGCGAATGCCAGATTAATCCGCAGCTGACCATCAGTCACTTATCGCAGCAACTGCCAGACAGCGATGAGGCGGCTCTGGATTTTGTGCTGGCCGGTGACGAGGACTACACTCACCTTCAGGAACGATTGCGCGAAGCCGAGCGTCTGGGCAATGATGCCGACGTGCTGGCCTGTCACGAACAGTTAACCCAGACCGCCGGGTACAGTAAACCAGCCAAAGCAGCTGCCATCATGGACGGCCTCGGGTTTAAGGCCGCGCAGCAGAACAATCCGGTAAACAGTTTTTCCGGCGGCTGGCGCATGCGCCTCAGTCTGGCGCGCTGCCTGATGAGTCCGGCCGACCTGCTTCTGCTGGACGAACCGACCAACCATCTGGACATGGAAGCGATTTTCTGGCTGGAACGCTGGTTAAAACAAAGCCCGGCGAGCATCCTGCTGATCTCGCATGACCGGGAGTTTCTCGATGCCTTTGTCACCCATATTCTGCATATCGAGCAAAAAAACGCGAGTGTTTACACTGGCAACTACAGCCGTTTTGAACAGACGCGTGCGCAGCAACTGGCTTTGCAGCAGGCGACCTATGAAAAACAGCAACAGAAAATTTCGCATTTGATGTCTTTTGTGACGCGTTTTAAGGCCAAGGCCTCAAAAGCGAGGCAGGCACAAAGCCGTTTAAAGCAGCTGGCGAATATGGATGTGCTGGCACAGGCACAGGTTGACTCCCCCTTCTCCTTTGAATTTTTCCCCTGCTCGCGCGTAGCCAGCCCTTTAATTCGCTGCGACAGGCTGTTCTGTGGATACGACAACGACAAACCGATATTAAAAAGGATGAACCTGATTCTTGGCCCCGGCGATCGCATCGCCCTGCTTGGTCCTAATGGTGAGGGAAAATCCACGCTGATAAAAACCCTGACTGGCAACCTGAAACCTCTGTCTGGTCATCTGCATCGCGCTACCAACCTGAAAATTGGTTATTACGCTCAGCATCAACTGGAAGAACTGGACATTAGACTCAGTCCCCTGCAAACCATCCAGGCGCTCTCTCCCGATGCACGTGAGCAAAGCATTCGTGATTTTCTCGGCGGCTTTAATTTTATTGGCGACATGGCCATGCAGGGCATCGCTCATTTTTCCGGCGGTGAAAAAGCACGTCTGGCTCTGGCCAGGCTGGTATGGCAGAAACCCAACCTGTTACTGTTGGACGAGCCCACTAACCACCTCGATCTGGATATGCGCGGTGCCATCGAGCTGGCCCTGCAAAGCTACGAAGGCGCTCTGATTTTAATCTCGCACGACCGTCATCTGCTGCGCGGAGCCGTGGATGATTTTTATCTGGTCTATCAACAGCAGGTACAGGAGTTTAAAGGCGATCTGGATGATTATTACACCTGGCTGATGAATAAGGACAGTGGCGGCAAGGCCACTCAGCAAAGTAGCCAGGCTCCCCGGCGGGAACGCAAAACCCTGCAGAATCGACTGAAAAAGCTGGAACAGCTGCTGGAAGAAGGGCATGAAAAAAAACAGCAGCTGGAAACCGCTCTGGCCGAGCCGTCGCTCTACGAAGCAGGACAGCAACAGGCTCTGCAGCAATTGGTAAGCGAGCAGAAAACCATTCAGGAGTCGCTGCAACAGCTTGAGGAAGAGTGGATGGAAATCGTTGAGGCTCTGGAGGACAGTGAACAGGATGCCTGAACTCCAGCTTTAAAAATACAGAACAGGCTCTGTGCCAGACAAAATTTATTTCCCGGATTACGCTGGCGCTAATCCGGGCTACGTGTCCGTTATGGCACTCATTTAGCGTTTTTTTGCTCCATATACAACAGAAAATAACAACCGTAATTTATACGGATCCAAATTTTTCAATATGCACTTATAATGGGCACCATTGCCTTGTCAACATTCAAACCCTGGGTAGGGTGGGCAAAGGAGCATAGCGACGTGCCCACCATGCTTGTGCGCTGAGCCAGTGTCTGGTGGGCACGTCGCTGTCGCTTCTTTGCCCACCCTACCCCAGGCTTCAATGTGGATAGAACACTAAGACTCTATACATCACAATTATTCAATTTCAGTCAAAAATGAAATAAAAATTCCCATCGGAGCATAAATGAAACGTCAAAAAGCAAAAAAACTGAGACTCTCTCCTCAAGAATCAACGTTCAGTCTGGAACAGGCACCTGACTCATCGAGTGCGGCCAGTCAATCCAGCACCGCAGAAACATCAGAACCAGGCTCATCTGCTGCCGCTTCATCTTCTGATTTACCAAAAGCTGTAAAGCCCTATCAGATTGCCAGACTTACAGAAACAATCAACAAAATGCTTGCCAAAAGGGTTTATGATCCATCCCAGTCAAAACGTTTAACCGATTTCGGAAAAAATTCGTCTGCCTATGAATCGTCCGCAAGAAAAAACATCGAACAACACGCACAGCTTGTTAAACTGCTGTTGAGCAGTCCCCGCGGCCTTGCGATTTTAATTCAACTGGTCGAAAATGGATTTACAGTTTTTTATCCAGACACAGACCACTCGATAGTACATAACTACATAAAGCAGGCAACTGACCTGCCACCAGAAGATATTGGTGAATTCTTCACTTATCTTCAACAAAACCCAGAGATGACATCGGGGCTGATTAAAACAGCTACCGGTGACGTCGATTTTAAAGAAAAAAGAAACACAGCTGTTTATTTTCATGCAGGCTTTATACTGGCAATACTGGAAAAAAACATATTTAGAAGTGCTGCGATGGCCTATATGATACGTAACAGACAGTACACTATCTTTAAGATTCTTATCCAAACAGAGCAATTTATCAGTGCCGATCAAAATTTTCAGTTATTTCTGGCTGGGGGCACTTATTCGCCCAAGATTTCCTTAAAAATTCTGCCAGAATTTACCAGAACTGATCCCGCTTTACTTCAAAAAAAGTATATGGTCTGGCTGGATAAATGCGGAACTATAGTTAAAGAAAATGCCAGCTTATATGAGATTATTGCAATCAGGGCGGCAAAAGATTTACTCCTGGCGGATTTTCAAATGTCCAAAGACGAGCTCTTTGCGTCTATAGAGGAACATTATAACGTTGCATGTCCTCCAGGCAGTGTTATTGATGTTTTACTCAGTCAGACCATTAAAGAATTTGCGAAGCATACCTGTCTCAAATTATCAGGTTCAATGGCAGCACATTTATTAAAATCAGGCTTTTATTCTACTCTTATCGAATCGGCTAAAGAGCTGAAACTCTGTTTTGATATAGTAAATTATCCAGATCAACCTGAATCTGGAGAACTTAAATACAAAGCAGACTCCTATCATTTATTCGCGAGTAATGTCAGATACGCACAGCCAGGCAGGTTTACGCAGGCTATCGTGCAAATAGAGCAGATTTTTGGATCAAAAAAACTGTTTGAGCCGTTTTTAAAGGAGCTGGAACAAAATCTGGCATCAAGATTGCCCTGCAAAGTACCTGTTGATTACCATTGTACTTACGGAACAATCCAGTTATTTAACGTCAATGCTCCTGGAATTAATGGATTTAACTGGTGGCTCAACTTACCTAATCATCAAAAGAAAATGTTTCAGGCCATGCATTTATTGCTGCTGGATCTTGAAAATATTGATGGCTACAACCTCCCTGAACCCGATGGAAGCGAAGGTGTTCCGCGTTTTCATGGTTTCATACCCAAGGAAGAAGCAAATACAACGATTACGGCAGGCTTTAAATTATTCAAAGAAGACTCCCGCGCCCTGGAATCAGCTCTGCATGGAATTGAAAGTCACCGAATTCAATTCGCAGCCCTGCGGTACTTTATTCGCACAGGACAAATCACACTTCCTCCTGGTGCAGCCATACACGATTTACTTACCTTTATAGTTGACAATAATCTCTGGGGCTCTTTATTTGATGGTTTTGGTACCAATTTTAATTCCCCTCATTATCTGATGAGTTATTTACGTAATGCCGATGATCTACCCGCATTGCAACAATATGCTCACTTCAACTTGTTCAGCGTAATGAAAAAAACCATGGACCTGCATGGTATTGATTATAATGAAGGATATGAACAACTGCTCATGTTACAACTTTGTGCCGGTTCTGATTTTAAAAGCCATCTGTCTAGTGAACCCTTTCTAAACTGGTTTAAAACAAGTGGACATACAGGAACTCCGGCTCCTCATCAGAGTACTTCAGGATGGTACTGTATTTTCAGAAAAAACAGGAAACAAGCACCATCAGCCCCCTCCTCTTCTACCTGTGATACGGCAGTCCCGTCTACGTCACCAGCATCCTCGTCGCTGGTATCTTTCTTTGCTCAGAAAAAAATCCCTGTAGAACAAGGCGCAGACTGTCATTTGAGGCTGCCTGCGCCGTAGGCTGGACCTTGGCCCAACAATGGATCTGGTGAGATATTCTTTGTTGGGCCAAGGCTAAGCCTACTGCTTTATGCACATTGTTAAATCCTTCGGCGCTCTAGACAACAAAGCCCAAATCTAGCTATAATTTAGCCAGTAAATCGATTTATTGCGCATTTTGATATCATTGGAGCATATTAAATGGCTAAAGTAAAAGTTAGAATCCTCCGGGAAGGCTTAAACGACGAACTGACACGCTATCTTGCGCTCTTCAATGATAACGACGAAATCGATCTGGGGACAAACAGGACGCTGCAGGCAAACTGGAATAGACTGCTTCTGTTACCGGATGTACCTGAATTAAACAATAACAGCAAAAATATTCGTGGCCGCTTCCTGAGCTGGCTGTCTCATGTGCCGTTCAACGCAGACAAAGCCAAAAGTCTGCTGTCCATCCTGAAGACATTGGACAGCTTTAAGCTCGACAGCACACGATACAACATTGTGGTTAATGCCCTGCCAGATTTTGATACTGCTGGAACAGAGGCACTGAATGACTGCATCATGCTGATGCACGCTCACAAAATACCGCTGAGCAAACACAATAATCTGAGCAATCTGATGTCCAAATCACCCGCTCAGCTCGATCTCATTGCCAGTATTTTGACTGAACTTTCTAAGCTTAAACTGACTAACGAACACTTTAGTACCCTTATAAACAGCATTCCACTTCTTGCTAAGCCTCTCGATGAGAATGAACATGGTGCTCTTATTGACTGTCTGAAACAAATGCATGAAAGCAACATTTCACTGACCGCGGGTGATAATTTTCAAAAAGTCATGGATAAACCTCTGTTGTATGGACCTCTGCTCAAGGCCATGGAGCCACTGACCAGACAGCGCTTCGAGATGGTTAAACAGCTGGATACAGGTATAGTCCTGGCCGTAAAAGGCGAATTTCTGGCTGACATTATCCCTTCCCTGAATAAGCACGCTTTGCCTCTGAGCAGTAATTTGCCTCGGGTAAATGAATTGACTGGCCTTGGAATCAGCAAGCTGTCTGGCCTGCTGAACTCCGTTGATGTGGGTTATATTAATCAAAGCCGCTTCGACGCCCTGTGCGCAAATGCCGAGTCTCTGGTCATGGAAGACGAAGACGATAACAGTAAGGTTGATGCCCTGGTCCGCTATATCACCAGCATGGCCAGAACCGGACTGCCCCTTACCGCGGAGCTGGGAAACATGATGGGCAGACCAGCTAAAGAAATTCAAGGCATCAGTGACCTTGTGGACGCTTTTAATAACCGCGCCAATCGCTTTTTTAACAAGAGCAGTCTGACGGCCATTAAATACGATCTGATATGCGAACGGGCAGCTACTCATCTGGTCGATGTGAACATCAGGAATGTCATTCTGTCTAATATCAAACGAGTCAACAAAGCTGGAGCGCTGAGTGATTTTCAATTGATAAGTCTTATTGAAAATAATCCTGTCGAAACAAATGATCTGCTCATGTTTTTAAAAAACAGCCATGAGAATGATACAAAACAGCTGAGTAAGGCCCGGATTAAGGTGGTTACGGATTTTGCTGAATATTTGAATGCAGACAAAATGTCGGCTCTCAAAAACTGCATCGGCCTGCTTGAGAAGAACAATATTCCACTCACGAAACATGATCATCTGGCCAGATTGATGCGACTTGATAAGGCCCACCTTGAACAGGTCGACTGTATTCTCAAATCCATGAATACAGTTAGCCCGCAACGACTGGCGATTGTTCTGGATAATCTCAGTTCACCTTTGCTGGACAACGTTGCACAACTCGGTAAAACCATTAAGGTATTGGAACAGAAACACATTCCTCTCAGTAAACATGATTGCCTGAGAACATTGATGAGTATGGACTCTGACTCATTAGAAAAATTTAACAGTTTACTTGACACCCTGGGTGACGTTTTTGCACCTGAAGCAGCGTATGAGGCCATCATTAAAAAGCTGCCTTATTTAAAAAGCAACCCGGAAAAAATGCCCGCACTTGAACAGGTTATTTATAGCATGAACGCGAAGAACATTCCCTTTACAGGTAATTTTCTTGAGAGGCTGTCTGGTAAAAAAGACAGCATTAGTCAATTGGCCAAGCTGTCGGAAGGCAGTTTAAACAAATTAAGCGAGCCGATTCCTTCAACATTTAAAGCCGATATCCGTAGTCTACGGAAAGAAGACAGACAAATAAGGAAAGAAACAGGAGGGTCGTCAGTTTTTCCGGCGAGATCAATTCATACCGATGACGATTATGACGATGATGACGACCGAGAATCCCAGACAAGACCGGGCTGATAATCGATCCACATGATACATTCCGTGAAACGCATCCGGCTCCGTGCCACGGCTTCGATTTATTCTCTGGCACGAAACAGGCTCCCTTCGCCCTGGTTAAGGGAGAAGGGTTGGGGATGAGGGTCATTTCATCAGATA
>NZ_JBNVZR010000036.1:0-11790 GCF_052527415.1 Legionella navarrensis
TACCCCTGTATTTAATCCTGGCAAGGTACTGGTTGGTAGATTTATTTGGCACCCAATAGATCGGCAAGCGTAATTTGAAGTTTTTTCAATTGAATTTTAAGGATTTGAACCATGCCTAAGCCTTCGTTTTTCCAGTCTATCAGTGAAAAATACGTTCAAAAGGTGACCGATCTTCATAAGGAGAAACTGCTCCCGTTTTTGAATGGCCTGAAGCAAAAAACGTTTACCGATGCAGAGGAGTCGAAGCGGATGCTTTTCAGCTTTTACAGGGGTGGTTTTGATTTGATACGGATAATGTTTCATGATTATTTACAGAGTGATGTTAAAAAAAGGGCGCTGATAGAAGCGTATTTTTACAAAATGGAAGGTTACCTGTTTAACAGCCTGCACCATATCTCCACGCAGCATCAATCCGTCTATCCTTTACGTCCCTCGGTAAGGGAGTGTGTTGAACACCTGTGTGCTCAATCAAGAACGGCCCGAAAACGATTTGAACAGGATAAAGAACAACAGGAGCTTGATCACATAGCATCATGGATGAATGACGTAGGAGCGCATATCGAAAGTGCCGGCTGCTGCCCCGGAATTGGTTTTCTGCCTGATTCATTTCCTGAGTTAACCGACGATGATGATTTTTCCGAGGGAGCCGCCTATTGTCAGTAAGCAGCACCCTGTCAATATTGAATCCAGACTGAGTTTCTCGACACAAAATGACGCATAAAATTCGAATTTATTGGATACCAGGCTGAGGTTTACAATAGGTCTCTTTTATAAAAAACGTAATGAAAAAGCAAATAAGGAGACCAATTGGCAGGGTAGCAAAGGCTGTTTGATACTCTTTGACCCCAAAGACAGGGACATTATTAAGGATGGTACCCGTCCATAATCTATCGAGCATAAACCCGACCACCGGGATCATGACCGCCCCGATAATGACCGAAGCCATGTTCGTAACCCCCAGCGCCAGGCCTGTAAGCTGGCGTGGATTTATTTCAGAAGCCATGGCATACGATATAACAATGCCGCTGTTAAAAAATCCATATAAAAACAGAATGACGGTATAAACCACGGGACTCAGTAATGCCTGTCCAAATAAAGCGCCACCGTAAATGACGAGGATCAAGAGAATAAAACAGGCTATGGCGCTTACCCGCATGACAATCAAACGACGACGCATCTGGTCTGAAACCCAGCCTAAAACCGGGCAACCTATAGCCAGACCAATGAACATCATACCCACTTCATGTCCCGCAGCTTCGATAGATATACCCTGACATCTGCTGAGAAAACTTGCTCCCCATTGTTCACCAAAACATGCGCTTGGTGCGTATAAAAGACCAATAAACAGGCAATTCAGCCAGGATTGTGAATTGGATAAAATCAATTTGATGGATTTCCAGATTTTCACCTCACGATGTTCACTGGCATTTTTAACGGCGATTTGATTATGTTTATTATTGATAAATACAATCATGAGAAATGAAATAAGCAAAAATAAAACAAAAAATCCATACATACTGACACGCCAGCCAACCGAATGGTAAACAGCAGCCATGGGCCCCTGACCAATCATTGCACCCAACATTCCGAATGCCTGTGTTAACCCGGCAAGAAAGGCAAAACGCTCCGGTTTAAACCAGAGCGAAATTAATTTCAATGTTCCAACAAATGCAAATGACGCCCCAAAGCCTGTAAGAAACCGGCTAAAAAAGCCTACATATAAATTATTCATTTCTGCAAAAATGAGTGCGCTTAGCGCACAAATTACCGATGCCATGACAAGCAGCCATTTCGGGCTGAATCGGTCAACCAGGATGCCGACGGGGATTTGCATACCAATATAAGCATAATAAAAACAGGCTGAGAAACCACCAATAGCAAAGGCCGTCGTTTGAAATTTTTCCATCAGCACGGGGGTCAGGACACTGGTAGAGACACGCAGAATATAATCAATAAAAAAGAAAAAAGCACCTAAAAACCAAACGATATAAGGCTTTCGAAAACAGGCCCCTCGTAGAATCATATTTATCCTCATAAAAAAACTGACTTTCTTAACTACTGCCTATGTAAAGTACTGAACAGTTAACTACTACTATTTCCATTTAATCCTGTCAAAATTAAACAGAAACAGTACTACCCTATAAATCATCGGGATTTATATCTTTAATTTTCAACCAGTTGGCATCTGCTTTTTTGATGTAGCCTGGTATGTCTTTAGCCCATATTTTTTGGACTCGTTCATTAAGATTCAGGTAGAGTTTACCATCTACAATTTTCCATGCCAGTGGGTCGCTGGCAATTTTCTTACCAATAGAGGTTGCAAAAGCGCACCAGCCGCCATATTGAGGGATATATTTGTCCGGATTTGCCTTAAATAAGGCTTTACTCTTCTCACTGGAAAACAAATAATAAACACCATCGATGATAACCACATGGTCGCCATTCCCTTTAACGGGTTTGTTTTCAGTAAAATATCCGGTTACATCATACCCTTGTACTGCTGTTGCAAAGGCAGGAACCGTGGATGAAAAAGCGATTGATTGAACCATTAAACAGGATGCTGCAAATACCCAGAAAAATCTGATGGCAAATTTGGTCAATAGTTTCATTTCACAATCCCTTGTTATAGACATATCATCATTTTAGTCTAACTGCTTAAAAATTTACAGCCACCTCATCTTTAATCATCTACGTTACCCTGCTACTCGCCTTGTTTTGCTTCAACTCAGACAGTTATGGTTATGCTGCCTGGAATGCGGGCGAATACTCAAGGAGTTTTGAACAGGCTTTCTGGTTTAAGTATTCTCAACTTAAATCAGTTGGTATTAAATTTATAAATTCAATAAAATACGTTATCGACTATTGAACGGAGTGTACGGTGTTTTTTTCTCATTCTTTTACTCAACAGGCTGAACAGTCGTGTGAAGAATTATGTAAGAGCTTATTTTCAAGCGATCCTGCATTGATAGAGAAAATCCTCGCGCATTATGCTTTGTTTGCTGATGATCCTGATTTTCAACACCAGTTTAACAGCGCACTTCAAAATCTAACGAGATTCATAATAAAAAAAATTCGAAAAAGAGAGCTTAAGTCAGACGATATTAAAAATCCAGACAAGCTTAATTTTTTGTTATTAACAGACTGGGCCATTGATGAGTGCCCAAGGTTATGGCTTGACGACCAAAACAATATCCATCCTGCATTTCTCAGCCTCCTGATGCATTTAGCCAGCGGTGCTGACTTCCATTCGAAAAGCCTGCTCTCAGGCAGACAGGGATTTTCCCTGTATCAGACGTTAAGTCTGAATATTTCCTCTCTTGGTAGAGCATGGCCCATGGTAGAACAGGACATCTGGAGGCAGCTGTCTTTAATCCCTGGCATTGATTTTAATGAATCCAACAACTGCTGGGGAAATACCAGCCTGCATTTTAAAATCTCCAATGCACAGTCGGAAGATGCCATTCGCTTTATCAGGAATATCCTGTCTCTGCCTCCAGAGGATGGCTGCCCAAGGCTGGATATTAACAGACTGTCAACGGGATTTGGCACGGGGCTGCTTCATCTGGCTGTTGCCAAAGGCTACAGAGACGCGGATTCACACAACGCGCCGGTTGCAAGCCATGTAAGCCTCGTCAGAGAACTGTGTGAAGCCGGAGCCAATCCTGACCTCAAAACCGCTCCTGTATTGCGCAGGGAGATAAAACAGGAGTTTTTCCTAAAGCCACTGGCGATTCAGGCAGAGTTTACACCGCTTCACATAGCCTGCGCGCGCCGCGATCTGGAGCTTATTGAAATTTTGATGACATATTCTGCTGATCCGGCCATTTGTAATGCTGACGGATTGACCTCTGTCGACGTTTTGCAGCTGCCTTATGAAAATCGCAGGTTTATCGTAGACTCCATCAGTGGGCCTAAACTGAATAACTTTAAGAAATACGAACGGGAGCACTTATCCAAAGCACATCTGGATGCCTGTTATCAACTACTGTGCAACGCTCCGGCAAGCATGGTGGGCACGTCGCTACGCTTCTTTGCCCACCCTACCCCTGTACTTAATGTTGATCAGGCACCAGGGCATGTTGACAGTTACCCCCCGCCGCCTACGTACCGCGGCTTGTCCGCGGTATCCAGTGGTTCAGCGTGAAAAGTTGGCCATTTATAGATACCGCGGTCAAGCCGCGGTACGACGTTGTTGGGGGATGGGGAGCAAATGTCAACAGCCTCTAGAACAGAACACGCAACTCAGCATACACTTCATTTGCTGTAAATGATCCACGCCATGGGGTAACACTGACACCCGTTCTCCCGCTGGGAGCGGATAAAGAAGAGAGGATGAAATCAGGGAATGGGATTTTACCGCCATCAAAGTAATCGTAGCCTACGGCCAGCGTCGTTCTGCTGGTTAATTGCGCCGATAATCCCGCACCCACCCGCCAGGCAAATTGGGAATCGGTTGTGGTCTGATTGATGGAGGCGATTTCGTTTCTGTTGCCCCCAAACGGATCAGCAATGGTTCTGAAATTTTTGACGTTCAGGTAATCTACACCTATTCCACCGCCGACATAAGGCTGAATACTCATGGAGCCTGCCTGCCATAATAAAGCTGAATTCAGAGTACCCAGGTCCAGCCAGCCATTCACCATTAAGCTGTTGCTGTCCAGTTCAAATTTTCGTGTGCGCTGGTCGCCGGTAAACCCGGGAACGCCGTTGTTAACGCCTGTCTGAAACCTGGAGTAGTTATAATCACCTCTGTGTTCATATCGGGCATCAATACGGAAAGCGTCTGTAATATATCGGCCTGCGCCAAAAATCAATAATGCGGAAGAATCCAGATTACTGGAATATCCCTGCCTGGCTGGATCCCAAATGGCTGGATCAACTCTGATATCCGCATCCTGTGACCAGGAAGCACCAGCGCCACCAACCAGATACCATGATTCGGGTTTTACAGCAGGCCCCATAGTTCCCGCCATAAGTACCGACGAGCAGCCTAGAGATAAACAAAAAGCACTGAGTTGCTTGATTTTGGTCATGATTTAAATCCTTTTAATAAAAAATACGAGAAACAGTACGCAGACTCATGGAATAAACAGCGCGAGCAGGCCAACAGGACCGCGACCGGAGACCATGCCTGTCTGCGAAACAACAGCCATCTTAAGTCTATATTTCGCTTGACGCAAGAACTTGTTCTTTAAGCAGTCTGACACGGGAATGAGGGAGAGATTTAAACGCCGTCTACGCCAAAATGACCTTTGCCAGACCAATGATTTACAAATACAATCATATAATATAATATTAATACAATCTAATCTGTTTGCGAACAGTATTTACAGGATCATCATGAAATATCAATTGTTTAATGAAGTGGGTGTTGTCATGGGCGAAGGTGATTCCATTGAGGAATTGCGAGACCTCCTGGACAGCCTGAAGGATGCCCTGGATTCGGACACGCAGTTACTGCTGCGCACCTGGCATGAAGATCCCTCTCCAGCCCTCCAGGACTTCTCCAAACGAGGTGTCCTTTTAAACAAAGTACTGGATAATCTCTGGTCTTACGGCTGGCTGCAGCCTGTTGAAGAGCCTTTTCAGGCAGATTTTGCGGCGCTGGGCTGCCTGCCTGGTGTCAGCATGCCGCTTTCTTTTGACGAAATAAGTGAGCTACCGGAGGAATTGATTGAGGCTTACTATGCGGAGCTTCCTGCGATGGCGGCCCACCGCCCGGTTGCCTCGTCGTCAAGCGCGTTAGAGCCTATAGACATTGACAGCGATTGGCTTAACAGCGAACACTTTGTCATGATCAATATTGAAAATGTCCAGATACCTTCCTTACCCTCCTGTTTTTTCGATGAGGCAGGAGAACCACTGTCTGAAACCAGGATTATGCCAGATGGCAGAACAATAAAGGGCTCAGCAACTGCGCAGGCGGCAGCAATTGAAAATAAAGGTTTTGATAGAGACGGCTTTCCCTATGTCAGAAACCGCCCTTTTGAAACCCTGATGGAAGTCTATCTGCAGCGTATGGATGCCTACCGGATTGACCCGGATCCTGAAAAGTTCGATACATGGCTTAACGAGTTTCTGCTTAGCGATGACGCAGCAGATGGTATTAGTGGAGAACCCTTCGTTAATCCGGGCGAAGAACGCAGATTTATCGTTGATCCCAGCACATTCCTGGTGCGGGAGCAGGATATGATAAGGCAGGTGTTCGTCGCTGTAGCCTGTAACAGCGGAAGTCAGGAAAATAATATAAGACTGGCAAATGGCCAGATTTTTTCTCCAGTGAATATGGCATTTTCCCGGGCGCTGGAAGCGATCATTCATATCCCGGCCATTTATCAAAGAGCTCAAATGGCCAGCAGCTCCGCCGTCAGGCCAGACATGAAGGAAGAAGATGTGCTTGAATACAGGTATTATCTGAATATTTACCGCGAAATTCAGGGAAATTACGAACACCTCGACCGCATCATCAACAATCACCCGTTAAGAAAAGCCGCCAAAAGTGAGGAAGAAAAACACAAGGCCGAAATCGATATTACCTCCCATTTTCTCAACGACGATAACATGACCAGTGAAAACAAGGATTTTCTGCGTCGCTATCATGCCGAATACCGCACCTGGAGCAGCCGTCAGTCCGAGGCCATCGAGAACATGAACCGGCTGCAGGCTCAACATGCCGGACTGGGAGCCGGTGTCATTGCGCAAATGGCAGCCCGGGTAACCCTGCCCCCTGATTATTTACCCCTTGGTTCACCTCAATATCAGAGAGACGCCGAGGCCTACCATTATCTGAGTGTATACAGGGAAGTGATGATAGCCATCACCGATCAACTGAGAGCACAAGGCAGCCATCAGGCCCAGGACACCCTGCTGATACTGGAACAAACCGTTGAGGCGGAAATTCGTCGCGCGAAAACCTATTTAAACAACAAGTATGATGGCAGGCTCGGTTTTTATGACGACCAGATGAAAACAGCACTGCGGGAAAATTTAAAAACCATGGTGGCAGGCAGCACATGGAAAACCAGTCTGCAGAATCCACATGTCGTTTTAGCCGCCCTGACGGCCATGGTCGAAGAAACTTCCGTGAGCGCTCCTGTTAATCCAACAGAGATGCTCGCTTTGATTAACAAGTCACTGTCTTCGGCCTCAACATTATCCGCCCGCACCCGGACAGCTCCTGCAGCCGATCAGCTCGAGAACCTTGTAAGGCAGCTCATTACCCAACAATTACAACTGAGTCATCTGGCGCTGTCCTCAGGCACAAAAAAATATCAGGCCACAGCGGCTCACCTTGTTTCCTCATCTTCACGCTCAAATGCGTCAAGGCCAGATTCCAGTTCCAGTTCCAGTTCGAGTTCCAGCTCCAGCTCTCGTTCAGCATCAGGATTGCCTTCTTCCTCATCCACCATTCTGGCTCCTGCTCTGGAAATGCCGATTACTGCCAATGTTTCAGATGACCTTCGCGCCATCATGAATGCCAGAGCGTTGCCTCAATCTTCGGCGGGAAGCTCATCCGGATATGGCGCCTCGTCATCAACATCCGGGTTTGCGCCAGATTATGATTATCAATTCAGAATCAGGCTGGCTGGCGATCAAGGAGCCGGAAAAAGCTCCCTGCTTCTGCGTTATGCCGATGACTTATTTACAGGCAGCTACATTTCTTCCCTTGGTGTGGATTTCAAAACCAGAACCATTCAGATGGCTGGTCGCACAACCAGACTGCAGATATGGGATGCCGTGGGTCAGGAGCGATTCAGGCCCATTCATGGCGGTCATCATAACAGAGGTGCGCACGCAGTTATGCTGTGCTTTGATTTTACAGACGCATTGTCCTTTCAGCATGTACGGCAATGGCTGCGTGAAATCGAACGATATGCAGGAGCCACAGTGCCTGTCGTGATCGTGGGTAACAAGCTCGATCTTGTTTCTTCCGCAGAAAATGCTGTCTCATTTGAAACGTTCCAGGCGTTTTGTGAGGATGTCGGTCACCCCGGCGTTGCCACCAGCTCGAGAGACAATATGAATGTTGACCTCGCTTTTGAAATTGCCACGGCCAGCGCTCTGTCTCGTGCGCTTTTGCCAGAACAGATGGAACAGATAAGGGCGCAGCAACGAGCGTCTTTAGCTCAGGCTCCCGCGCCAGCCAAAACCTCTGAAAGTGGCTTTTTTTCAACAATCCTGCGAAAAATGGGTATTAAAAATCCGTCAGAAACCCCACCACCCCCTTCGTCCAGCAATAAGCGGGGTTAAGTCCCTCGAATCCATCCTGGTCTCGAAAACACGGGCCAGACTGAACGCAGTGATGACCGTCACTGCGTTGTGGATTTTTCAAACGGCTCCCCGCACGTCTCTGTCAGGTAAAAATCCTCCCGCCTGCATATGCCACATTCTGGCATACTGTCCTCCCAGGGCAAGCAGCGCATCGTGCCCGCCGTCTTCAACAATCTGACCACCCTCAAACACCAGGATGCGATCCATTTCGGATAAGGTTGATAATCGATGGGCAATCACAATGGTTGTCCGGCCCTGCATTAAGGCATGCAGGCCTTCCTGAATGTGCTTTTCGGTCACGGAATCCAGAGCGCTGGTTGCCTCGTCCAGAATCAGAATGGGTGCATTTTTCAACATCGCGCGGGCAATTGCGATGCGCTGCCTCTGACCACCAGACAGTTTAATACCACGCTCGCCAACCAGGGCCTGATAGCCTCCCGCTAATTGACTGATAAATTCATGGCAATGAGCGTTGATGGAAGCCTCGATGACCTCCTCATCGCTGGCCTCCGAGCGCCCATAGCGAATGTTTTCCATCAGGCTGCGATGAAACAATGAAATATCCTGCGGAATCATGGCAATATTTTCGCGCAGTGAGGCCTGAGTTACCTTGCTTATATTCTGAGAATCAATGGTAATTTCGCCAGATTCAAGATCAAACAGGCGTAAAATCAAATTAACAAACGTACTTTTTCCGCTGCCGGAAAATCCCACAAGCCCGACTTTCTGACCGGCCTCGATCACAATGTTTTTATCTTTGAAAAGACAGGCACCCTCCTCGTAGTGAAAAGATACCTGACTGAATGCGATCTCACCTTTTGTAACCCGAAGCGGCTGTGCCGACGGTACGTCAACAATCTCAAGAGGCGCTGTAATAATCGTCAGTGCCTGTCTGCATTTTCCAAGCTCTTCGGCAAAATTGACGAATTGACTGGCAAGGTACCATAAGTTATAAAAAATGCTGATAGACAACGAAATAATAAAGCTGAAATCCCCTACAGAGACCTGATTTTTACTGTACATATTCACCAGAATACAAATATTCAGTCCAATCAGAAAAATGATGCTGATGTCCCAGAAAATGCGCATTTTGATAATTGCCCATTGCATCCGGCGGTCTTTGTTGATGACATCTGTTGTTGCTTCTTCTATCAGTTTGTTTTCATACTGACTTCTGGCAAATAAGCGCACGTTTCCCATGTTGCTGATGCTGTCTACCATTTTACCAACCAGACTTGTTTTACTGGTGGCGAAAATGTTTGAAAGATCGCGTACCGGTTTAAAATAACAAAGCGCAATCAGAACAAATGCTGCTGCCCATATCAGCAAAACCAGGGCAAAAACAGGATGCACCAGAAGCATCATCACAATAGCCATAAAAAGGCCAATGCACTGCGCAAACCCATCGTCCAGGGTTGTATATATATTGACGGAAGCGGCCTGCATATCCGAAATTTTATTAGACAGGCTGCCGGCAAAATTATTTTGAAAATAATGATGCGAATGTCGACCTAAATAATCGAACATATTGGTCGTTATATCATAACGAACAGCTGGAAACAGTCTTAGTCTTACCCAGTCCAGAAAACGCATGCTCAGAGCAACACCAATCCATAAGACAATGTACAGAGCCACGAGTGGCATAACAGCCTGCACAACGAGTGACTTATCCCCCTCAAACGTCACTACTCTATCAATAATCAGCTTTAAAACATACGGAGCCAGAGAGTTATAGACAGCCCAGTAAACGGCAAAAAAAATCATTGCGGCTATGTACCATTTGTACGGCTTGATAATATCAAAAAGAAATTGTCGTAAAGAAACAGTCTGTTTAATCATAATACTCCTCTAATTCTGAGGTCAGGTTAATCCGTCCATTCTGAACGTGAAAACACTGGCTTATATTTATAGATTTCAAAAAATAATAATCGTGCGAAACAACCATCATGGCTCCGGGATATTCACGTAATACCTCAATCATGTGATTACGGGTTTCCAGATCGAGATTATTGGTTATTTCGTCGAGCAAGAGTAAGTCTGGCGTTTTTGCAGCAATCACCGCCAATGACAGCCGCGCTTTCTCACCACCAGACAGGGTGGATATCAAGGCGTCTACTTCTTCGTTTTTTCGAAATAAAAAATCGTTCAAATGACGCCTGATTTCCAGATACGTTGCTTTAGGCATGGCCTGAGAAATCACGTCCATAACCGTATCGCCTGAGAGCGTGTCATAGTGTTGATCCAGATACCCAACCGAACCAGTGACCGACCACTCTCCAGTTTTCTGCACATCCCTACCCCCATATATCGCTTTCAGCAAGCATGATTTTCCAGAACCATTATCACCCACAATGGCGATACGCTCCCTGGAGTGGATATGCAGATGAATGTCAGTCAAAACTGCGGCACCTCCCGAAAACGCAAGCTCACCCTGACCGACAGCAACGAGCAGGCGGTTACTCTCTCTGCCTGGGAGGGAAAATCCGGGCTTGATAACCTCCGGCAGTCTGCATTCTGTCAATTGGCGACTGACAGCTTCTTTTCTG
Organism: Legionella navarrensis; assembly: GCF_052527415.1. Taxonomy (NCBI): domain Bacteria; kingdom Pseudomonadati; phylum Pseudomonadota; class Gammaproteobacteria; order Legionellales; family Legionellaceae; genus Legionella; species Legionella navarrensis. The sequence goes on from NZ_JBNVZR010000036.1 coordinate 10,818, forward strand.
TCATGCAGAGCCCGTTGTTTACGGCCTGATGTTTCCACCGCATTCGTGACTTTCGTTGCGGAACGGACCGTTGGCCACTTGCGCTGTTGTATATGTTTTTCACCTTTGATACGACTGTTTCTGGCACGCTCCTGTTCTTTCATTAACGCCTGATGATTTTCTCTTTTTTGCGCAACCAGCTGGCTGATATTTTGTTGAAGTGACGCATGTCTGATTGCTTTTTCGCGTTGATAATCATCATAATTTCCTGAAAAAACAGTAATTTTTCCATTATCAATATGCCAGATGGTATCAATCGTGTTACGTAGTAACTCCACATCATGCGTAACGACAATCAAAGTCCCCTTAAACGCATGCAGCAAACGCAGCAGAGAACGACGATTTTTCTTATCCAGATGATTTGTCGGCTCATCCAGCAGCAACAGATCCGGGTGAACGGACAAGGCCTGCGTCAACGCGCGATTCAGCCGCTGCCCACCACTTAAACTACCAAATGCATCCATCTGTTGTGGCACATAGCCAATGCGAGACGGATCGGGCAGACTTATCTCCCCATCCGCAGGCTCTACCATACCCCGCAGCATATTCAACAGGCTGGATTTACCGCAACCGTTACGACCAATAACCGCAATACGACTGCCATACAAAATCTGACCATGAAATTCTGAGAAGCAGGTTTTATGCGGAAATGAAAGTGCAAGATTTTTAAACTGAATCGGCTTATGCATAATAAAATACTCTTAAGTACCGTAAGGGCGTCAACGACGTTAAAAATTGCCCTTATTGAGCCAGGGCGTACTTAAGCAGTAATTTTCATGTTATATGCGAGCCTCAATTGAATATAATTTATACTTTTTGGATAATATATCCATCCCAACAAAAAGTCAACAAAACCTGGGGACGCGCTTAGGGCTGTCCCATCTTAATTTGAACTGAAGTTAATCAGTTGGCAGGCTCTGCTCCCTTCTCCCTC
>NZ_JBNVZR010000037.1:0-8424 GCF_052527415.1 Legionella navarrensis
AAGTGGCCAGGGCTGGATGATAGGCCCCTATCTGAGCGCCCGTATCGCACCGGATTTGTATCTGCACACGCGCGCAGCCTGGGGACAGTCAGATAATCAGATGACGATAATGAATATATATCAGAACCATTTCAATACCGGCCGCAGCCTGTATAACGCAGAGCTGACCGGCGACTGGCAGTACCGCAACTGGCGATTGTCGCCGACCACCGGCTTTACGTACTATCAGGAGAACCAGTATCGCTTCACCAACTCCGCCAACGTCAGCATTCCAGGCCAGCGGATTTCGCTGGGGCAATTTAATTTTGGCCCGGAAATATCCTATTTTTATCTGAGCGAAACGCTGCGCAGAACAACCACCAGTCTGTCATTTGAAGGCATCTACAATTTTGATCCTGGCGGCAGACAGAATCTGGTATTCCAGAACTTCTTTGACGGATTTTCAGGAAGGGTCAAGCTCGGTCTGGACATTGTGTTTCCGTCCGGCCTATCCATCGGACCAAGCCTTCAATACGACGGCATTGGCAGAAACGCCTTTTCAGCCATTCAGGGTCAGATACAGTTCAGTATCCCTCTGGATAATATTCCGTCACTGGCATCGAGAAAATCCAGAGTAAAATAAACGGAACGGCTGTATTTTTGTAAGCAGGTTTTTGCATGCTGGTATGGTGGAAAAGCGTTTGATAAGTACTGTTAAACTGCCTGGGCATTCTGACCCACGTGAAATACCCCATGGTCTCCTGCTTCGAACATGGATTGCTTCGCTTCTCAGCGTTCCCGCAGTGCCTCCTGCTTCGCTTTGATAAACGGTTTTAACAAATAGGTTAATACGGTTTTTTTGCCGGTAACGATATGTGCTGTGCCCGACATACCGGGAATAATCATCAGTTTGTGATGTTCCGAGCCGAGATAGTTCCGCTCGGCGCGGATCAGTACCCGATAATAAATCTCGGGGATTCCGGTGGCTGGTCGTGCCTTCTCATTTTCTATAGAGTCGGCGCTGACCGACTCTACCTGCCCATGCAGTGCACCATAAACCGTGTAATCATAGGCGGTCAGTTTGATGGATGCCTTTTGACCCGGATGAATGAACGCAATGTCTGTGGGTTTGATTTTTGCCTCAAACAGAAGATTGTCTTCTATGGGTACAATTTCCATAATGTCCATGCCAGGCGAAATGACGCCGCCAATAGTCACGACATTGATTTTTTTTATAATCCCTTTGACTGGCGACGCGATAACCGTATCATCCATTTTATCGCGCAGGGCGGTCAGATTTTCGATTATTGATGACAGTTCGGCGCTGTTTTGATTTAACTCTTCAAGCGCTTTTTCATGAAACTGACTTTTAAGCTGCTGTAGCTTGCCCTTGATGTCGTTGGCATCACGCTGCGCGCGAATCAGTTCAAGGCGAGAGGCATATCCCTTGTCCACCAGGGGCTGCATGATCTCTACTTCGTGATTGGCCAGCGCGTAGCTTTTTTCCAGAACCGCGGAGTCGGCGGCCAGCGCTTCCTTGCGGGTTTTGAACAGCTTATTTTCGCGGGCGATTAGGTCGCTGAAAGGCAGGATTTCCTTTGGAAAGTTAATCGAATCGAGATCCTGCGTTTCGGCTTTGAGACGGGCAATCATCGCAAGCAACGCGTAATATTTTTCTTTGGCCTGTCCATAATCCGCTGCATAACGTGTGACATCCAGGCGCAGTAAAATCTGATTTTTTTCGACGGTTTCGCCTTCGTGTACCAGCATTTCCTGAACAATACCTCCGTCCAGGCTTTGTATGATTTTGTTTTGCGATGAGGGAATGATTTTACCTTCGGCAACACTGATTTCATCAATGGTAGCGAATGCTGCCCATAACACAGAGCCCAGTAAAAAAAGCAGTACCGTGTATAAAATTTTGTTGGCCAGAGGTGTGGTTTTGTCCAGCAGAGCCGTTTTGCTGTCTACGACAAACTCATCGTCTTCTGCTTCAAGCCGGTTATGATTTACTTTCTTTTTCCAAGGCAGAAAAAACATAGGGTCCTTATGATTGCTTGCTTTTATCGGGTTGCGGACCTGGTTTTACCAGGCTGGATTTTGGCCCATCAAACACGATGCGCCCGCCTTCGAACACAATGATCCTGTCTACCAGATTGAGCAATGATGGTTTATGAGTCACAACAATGAACGTTTTGTCTTTGAGATAGGGAGCCAGTCCATTGATCAACTCACTTTCTGTGCGTTCGTCCATGGCGTTGGTTGGCTCGTCCATCAGGATGATGGGGGGATTGGGTAATAATGCGCGGGCAATGGTCACGGACTGGCGCTGGCCGCCAGACAATGTTTCGCCCCGTTCACCTACATGCAGATCATAGCCCGTTGGATGCTGGCTGATGAAGCGATCCACGCCGGTTATTCTGGCGATATCGAGCACAGCGTTATCGTCTGCCCAGGGCTTGGTCATGACAATGTTTTCGCGTACATTGCCAGTGAACAGCAGACAGTCCTGAGGTACGTAGCCGATGTTGTGCCGTAAATCGATGGGATCAATCTGCAGAATGTTGGCTCCGTCAAGCAGAATGGATCCCGATGCGGGTTTATACAGGCCGAGCAACAACTTCTGGAATGTGCTTTTGCCTGAGCCAATGCGGCCTACCACCGCTATTTTTTCACCCGCCTTGATTTTGAATGACACGTCATTCAATGCCATATTTTGCTGATTAGGGTACTGAAAGCTGACGTGCTCGAATTCGATATTGCCCGTCAGATGCGGGCGGTGCAGGTATTGTTTGTCTGGAGAACGATCCTGCGGTGCTTCCATGAGCTGATTAAGACCCTGCAGGGCCTGCCTGGCCTGCTGATAGCGGGTGACAAGGTTGGCCATGGGCCCAAGAGGTGTCAGGCAACGGCCGGCCAAAATCGTGCAGGCGATAAGTCCGCCCAGCGTCAGAGCGCCGGAGGAGATTTGGTACACTCCTAGTACCACCACCGCAACGCTGACCAGTTGCTGGGCAAAGTTGGTCATGTTCACCACAATGGCAGATAAAAAGCGCGACTTTAAACCCAGGCGGGCGTTGCTTGCGACCAGAGTCTCCCATTTTTTCTGCAGAATACCTTCCGAGCCCATGCTTTTTATGACTTCAAGGCCCGACATCGATTCGACCAGAACGGCGTTTTTACGGGACGCCGTCTGCAAGGCTTCCTTGACGACCTGCTGCAGCGGCTTTTCGAGAAGCCAGGCCAGAATAATGACCACGGGAACCGTGAATAAAGGTATGTAAACGATGGGGCCGCCCAGATACCAGATGAGAAAGAGAAAGAGAATGATAAAGGGTAAATCAACCAGCGAGGTCAGAGTTGCAGACGTAAAAAAATCACGAACCGTTTCAAACTCACGCATGGTGTTTGAAAACGCACCCACCGAAGAGGGCTTGCTGGCCAGCTCCATGCCCATTACCTGCTGAAAGAGGCTGCCGGCCATCAGAATGTCGGCTTTTTTTCCGCACACGTCGATAAGGTAACCGCGCAGGGTTCGCAGCAGCAAATCGAAGATGTACACAATCATGATTCCTGTGGCCAGGACCCACAGTGTGGTCATGACGTTGTTAGGCACAACCCTGTCGTAGACGTTCATCACAAACAGAGGTGATGCAACGGTAAAAATATTAATCAACAGCGCCGCCAGCAACACATCGAGGTAACTGCGGCGAAAGCCCCACAGGGTTCCCCAGAACCACGATTTCCCGGCACTGGTTTTTTCTCTGGCCGGTTCTTCAATCACCGGTATTGGATAGATGAAAATGGCGTAACCGGAGTACAGTTCATTGATTTCGTCCTCAGTTTTTTCGATTTCAGTTGTTCCCGATTCCGTAAACATCAGGCTGAAGCGGCCATCGTGCGTTCGTTTGCTTAAAATACAGGCCTGATTGTCTTTGAGAACCAGAACAACCGGTAACACGAGGTTCGAGATTTTGCGCAGAGGTCGTTTGACAATACGGCTGTTAAGCCCGGCACGGGCAGCCGCGCGGACGAACAGGCTGGGTGTCAGGCAATGGTTTTCGAGAGGCAGACCGGCGGTCAGCACACGTCGCGAACAATTGCGCTGATAGCGTTTAGTGAAAACAAGCAGACATTCAAGCAGAGGGTCAAAGACCTCACCCGGCTGAAATTCCTCGCTGATATCCGCGCTCATTGCGGCCCCTGAGTTATGACCGGCTTATTGATCGGATTGAGGAATGTTGTGTTCACGAACCTTGTCCAGAATATCCTGCATTGATTTCAACATCTGGGCGTAGCCTTGAGGGGTCATAATCACACGCGCGTGCTTTTTCAGTTGCTGCTTTTGTTCTCCGTCTTCTTTGCCTGAACTGGCATCTGGTATGAGGCTGACGAGATCAAAACGAAACGCGCCGGCCGTAAAGCTCAGATTTGTAACGCCGTCGATAAAATAATCATGGCTGGCCTGTCCGTTGCTGTCCATTTTATTCTCCGTAATAATCGTCTGCGTTAACAGGAAAAATACAAATTGTTACAAAGTATTTTAGCACCTGTCTGACCTTTGTGAAAGCAGGTACAAGCCACGCCGGCAAAGGATTTTGGTTTGACCGATACTCTTAATGATTATCGTATCAGAATTGAAATTGTCAATTTAGTTCAAAAAATAATCCATGGTTTGGCCAGATAACGAGAGTGCCAGATCGGTATTTGTCTGACATAAGCGTAGCGGTTTAGGTCGGGGGCTTTCTCCCTGCTTTTTTGAGGAATGATGCATCTGGTACCGATACAAAATGCCAGATTTCTTTACGATATTTTAACGAGATAAGGGCCATCATTCTGTATTTTTATTATCAAGTGTTCTAAAATAATACAATATGGATGTTAATAAAATATTTAATGTTGACCTGCCAATTTCCGCTTGATTGTTTCACACGGAAGTAGTTTCACTCACGATCACATTTGTGACGCCGCGCCGAAATCTGGCTCGCCTGGTTAAACAGGACGGGGTGTTGTATGGCTGATATACAAGGTGATGATGACGACAATGTCATAATTGGTACCTTATTGAATGACCGAATCCTGGGTGGTCTGGGCAACGATAATATCAATGGCAGAAACGGTGACGACATCATCAATGGCGATGACGGCGATGATCGCCTGATTGGTGGGAATGGAGACGATACCATTTCTGGCGACGCCGGCAACGACAGCATCAGCGGTGGCCTCGGAAACGATACGTTAATCGGCGGTCTGGATGACGATTGGTTAAGCGGTGATGGCGGTGACGACAGTATCAGCGGTAGCGATGGTAACGATCGACTCTATGGCGGCACAGGTAACGACAGTATCAACGGTGATGCCGGTAACGACCGTATCAGTGGTGGAACCGGTATTGATACCTTGTCGGGCGGCTCTGGTGCAGACAACATCAGTGGTGATGATGGCAACGACTTGATTTACGGTGGAGACGGCAGTGACCGTCTGGCTGGCGGCCGTGGTGATGACACCATTTTCGGTGATGCCGACGCGGACAGCATCAGTGGTGGTATTGGTAACGATAGTCTGAGCGGTGATCTGGGTGATGACTGGCTCAGTGGCGATGATGGTAACGACACTATCAGCGGTGGCGATGGTAGTGATCGCCTGTTCGGTGGCCTGGGTGATGATTTTATTCTGGGAGATGCCGATAGCGACAGTATCAGCGGTGGGGCAGGTGTCGACACGTTGTTTGGTGGTTCTGGCGATGACATCATTAATGGTGATGATGGCAATGACATCATCAGCGGCGGTGACGGCGTTGATCGTCTGATTGGTGGGCAGGGTGATGATACCATCAACGGCGATGCCGATAATGACAGCGTCAGTAGTGGTATTGGAAACGATACCATAAACGGTGGCCTCGGTGATGACTGGCTCAGCGGCGATGATGGTAACGATATCATCAATGGAGGAGATGGTAATGACCGTCTGTACGGCGGTCGCGGTAATGATTCTGTCCATGGTGATGCTGGCGATGACATTATCTACCACAACGTCAGCCAGAATGCGGGCAATATCGATGCCTACGATGGCGGAGCAGACAACGACACGCTGATTCTGCAGGTCAGCAAGCAGCAGTATGCGGCTATTGTCAGCGCTGGTATCACGACTGATTTTGCCAGCAATCCAGCGGGAAACAGCTTCGATTTCAACTCGTATTCCGGTGTTCTTGGCTTTGACCTGAACATCAGTATTGTTGGTATTGAGAACCTTGTGTTCATTCAGGCGGCTACCAACACCAATGACGTGGCGCCGGTTATCACCTCTTCCAATAGCTTTTCTGCTCTTGAAAACATCAACGATACCGCGGTGATTGGTCAGGTCATATTTACGGACCAGGACACGGTCAACGGAACAACCACCTACCGCATCGTCAACGACCCGGATAATCTGTTTGAAATCAGTGCCACTGGTGAAATCAGCCTGCAGGCCGGTAAACAACTGAATTTCGAATCGCAGTCCAGCCACAGCATCAGTGTCGTGGTTAACGATGGTACTTATGATTCTGCTGTACAGGTTATTACGATTGGGGTTCAGAATGTGAACGAAGCACCGATGGCTGGCGCCGGTGTCGTTCTCACGTCCATAGCGGAAGACAGCGGTGCGCGCGTGATCACCCAGGCTGAACTGCTGGCCAATGCCAGTGATGTGGATGCCGGCAGCAGCCTTGAGGCTTTGAATCTGTCCATAGCCAGCGGCAGTGGTACGCTGGTTGATAATAACGACGGCACCTGGACCTATACGCCGGCCCTGAATGATAACAGCAGCGTCAGTTTTAATTTTAATATCAGCGACGGCAGTCTGAGCGTTCCCTCGACGGCCAGTCTCGACATTACCCCGGTTAATGACGCACCGGTTGCGGGAGCTTCTGTTGCTCTCACAGCCATAGCGGAAGACAGCGGTGCGCGCGTGATCACCCAGGCCGAACTGCTGGCCAACGCCAGTGATGTGGATGCCGGCAGCAGCCTTGAGGCCTTGAATCTTTCGATCGCCAGCGGCAGTGGCACGCTGGTTGATAATAACGACGGCACCTGGACCTATACGCCGGCACTGAACGATGAGAGCAGTGTCAGCTTTAATTTTGATATCAGCGATGGCAGTGTCAGCGTTGCCTCTACAGCCAGTCTGGATATTACGCCGGTGAATGATGCGCCCACAGCGGGAGCAGCTGTCGTTCTCACAGCTATAGCAGAAGACAGCGGTGCGCGCCTGATCACTCAGGCCGAACTGCTGGCCAATGCGAGTGACGTGGACGCCGGTAGCAGCCTTGAGGCTTTGAATCTGTCCATAGCCAGCGGCAGTGGTACGCTGGTGGATAATAATGACGGCACCTGGACCTATACGCCAGCGCTGAATGACAACAGCAGTGTCAGCTTTAATTTTGATATCAGCGACGGCAGTCTGAGCGTTCCCTCGACGGCCAGTCTCGACATTACCCCAGTTAATGACGCACCGGTTGCGGGAGCTTCTGTTGCTCTCACGGCCATAGCGGAAGACAGCGGTGCACGCGTGATCACCCAGGCCGAACTGTTGGCCAACGCCAGTGACGTTGACGCCGGCAGCGGCCTTGAGGCCTTGAATCTTTCGATCGCCAGCGGCAGTGGCACGCTTGTTGATAATAACGACGGCACCTGGACCTATACGCCGGCACTGAACGATGAGAGCAGTGTCAGCTTTAACTTTGACATCAGTGATGGCATTGCCAGCGTTCCCTCTACAGCCAGTCTGGACATTACCCCGGTTAACGACGCGCCCACAGCGGGAGCTTCTGTTGTTCTCACAGCCATAGTGGAAGACAGCGGTGCACGCGTGATCACTCAGGCCGAACTGCTGGCGAATGCCAGTGACGTGGATGCCGGCAGCAGCCTTGAGGCGCTGAACCTGTCCATAGCCAGCGGCAGCGGCACGCTGGTGGATAACCTGGACGGCACCTGGACCTACACGCCGGCGCTGAATGATGAGAGCAGCGTCAGCTTTAATTTTAACATCAGCGATGGCAGTACCAGCGTTGCCTCTACGGCCAGTCTGGACATTACGCCGGTTAACAATGCGCCCGTGGCCGGAGCGGCTGTTGTTCTCACGGCCATAGCAGAAGACAGCGGTGCGCGCGTGATCACTCAGGCCGAACTGCTGGCCAACGCCAGTGACGTGGACGCCGGCAGCAGTCTTGAGGCGCTGAATCTTTCGATTGCCAGCGGCAGCGGCACGCTGGTTGATAATAACGACGGCACCTGGACCTACACGCCGGCGCTGAACGATGAGAGCAGTGTCAGCTTTAACTTTGACATCAGCGACGGCATTGCCAGCGTTCCCTCTACAGCCAGTCTGGATATTACGCCGGTGAATGACGCGCCCACAGCGGGAGCTTCTGTTGTTCTCACAGCCATAGCAGAAGACAGCGGTGCG
>NZ_JBNVZR010000038.1:0-6469 GCF_052527415.1 Legionella navarrensis
GTAAGATTATGCTTGGGCACTTTAATCTCCAATTCGATCGCGAAATCAATTGGTTAGTCTAGACTAACTTGATTAAAGTGCCCCCTTAATTGGGGTAGAGCCGAAATAAAGAATACAAGATGCTATTCTTAAAAGATCAATCCTCTTTCTTATCATTGAATACATAGGCCTTCCAAGCATGAATATCCACACTGGATTTAATCAACCCATTTAACATATCTGGAAAATTGTCTACAAGCGTCCCAGCTCCCTCACCCAACACCTTAGATCCAAGATATTTCAAAGATGACTTTAAAACACCTTTGAATGATCCATCAGGTGCTCCAGCCTCAATCAATGCGGCTTTAACCTTCTTATGTTCTTTCTTAGGAAGATAGTATTCAATAATTCCTGAAACAGCGTTTAGATTCATTCTTACTACGGTTTGGCTAAATGAACCATCGGAAACATGGCCGATCTCTTTTAGCCTATTCTTTAAATAAACTCTAAGCAAAGGGCTTTCAATATCTAATACAAAATAATCCCCATCTTTTGCGAAATCCGCATTTAATAAAAACTCAATAATTTTTTCATCCAGAATTTTGTCATCTTCTAGTTTTCTAACATCATAATTATAAATAAGCTGAGATGCTTTAGTCTGAGTAATACCTAGCTCAGTCATAAGACTATAAAGAGATGTATTCTCATTAAATATCCCAGTATTTTTCATTAACTCAAACACAAGGTACTCAAGTTCTGATTTATTATGTATTCCAAATGCAGGATCTGTAATTTGGGTTAAAAATTTTATTAAAGCCTCTTCTATAACTTGACTTTTAGTCGAAATCCTTTTCGATATATCCATTTTTGTATCCAAAAATATATAGTTTATTTATTTTAGTAGATATTTTAATTTTTATATTTTAAAAAATTAAATGACGAGCCCGGATGCAGGCGCAACAATAATCCGAGATATTAAGCTTCGAACATCCCGAGTTCCATTTCACTTCACCCGGGCTGCACTAGCTGCCATTCTCAATAAATGAGTCTATAATCATTGCATTCGCAAAGAATTATACGGTTGTTGACGGTATTATTATGGATGAGTAAAAATTGAAGAATAAAAAAATAAGATATTGAAATCTATGTATAATTATTCAAAACTCCATTGTTTTTATAGAAATTAAATCTAAAGGAACAAAAATGGGCAAAATATGTTGGAAAAAGGATTTTAAACCCCATCAATTACTATCAATTTTAGAAAATGCAAAAATAATTGCAAATGGCAAGGTTTCATTTACAGGATGGGAAATTCCCAGCATTACAGTTGCTGTTAAACAAAGCATATCATTCCCTGAGCAGTATTCTGAAATAGACCAAAATAAAGTTATTAAAGAAGCTTTAAATAATGTTGCATCACATGCACCCATAACCCCAGATAAAGTCTTGGAAGCAGTACAATTACTTGCTGAAAAATACAAGAAATTACAACCAGAAAATTACTTTTTACTGTCGAAACTATCAATAAATTTCATTGATATTGTAGTAGATAAAATAAAGCCAAATAAAAATCAGATCCAAATTGCTCTAAATGACGATAAAATTAATTATGTTCTCTATAGTTCACCTAAAGGAACAACATCTGGAACTATTGAATTTGACGAAATAGGATTCAATCCTAGTCCAAGAAAAGACCTCACCCAACAATTAAAAGATTGTCTTCCCAATGTTGTAAAATTACTTGATGAACGAAATGAGTTAAAAAAAGTATTAATAAAAGAAATGACCATTGGTGACATAAAGGTATCCTTCTATAGAGGAGATTTTCCAAGTAAGTTCAATGGAAGAAATGAGCTCATAAGAAATATAGCATTTAGATCTAAAATGAATGATCCTGGCTATATATTTACAGTAATTAAAGTTACTGCAAACAATGAGAAGTCTGCTTTCAATAAAGCACTAAAAACCCTACATGCTATAAGGGCTTATTTATGCTTAATCTATAATCCATACCCTTCATTTGAATATAATATCAATCCATTCGTACCAATAAATAGCATTCGTACCGGGGAGGTATCGACTCTTCATAATGAAAACGGCGATGCGCATCTTATATTTAATATAGAAAACGATTTTAAACCCAAAGAAATTATCATAAGTGAAACAAAGGCATTAAATATTATACTCAAAGATTTTAAATCAACTCTAAAATCTTCTTATAAAAATAAACTGATTGAAGCATTAAATTGTTATGTTACAGCTTTGGATAGTAAAGATCATAACGTAGGATTAATGCGAATCTGGAACGCGATTGAAATTCTCACTTCAAAACAAGAAGATTCCTTTGATAAAGTTGTTAAGCGATTTTCTCTTTTATATGCAAATGAACCATATAGATTACAAATTTTAATGTATATAAGAGACTTTAGAAATAGATTTGTACATAACAATGAAGACGATATCAATGCTAAGCATTACTGCTTTGAATTACAGAAAGCATTTAAAGATATGCTTTTTTTCCAACTTCATAATAGTTCGATTTTTGAGAGCTTTGACGATATGCTTGCATTTCTAGATTTACCGAAGACCAAATCGGCACTTACAAAAAAATCTAAATTAATTAATAGAGCAGTTAAATATGCGAAATAATTATTTACATGGTAAGTAAATATCATATTACAGCTTGTTGATGGGTCGGGATGAATTCACATCTTCAGATTTAAATTATAGATACTCAAACAATGTTATGACCTGCCCGGTTTTTTAAAACCAAAATTACATAGAAACGCTAACCTCAGTTATTAAATTCTTACTCAGTTTGCCTATAAATTCACTTGGTGTTTGATAATTCAAGCTTGAATGAGGCCTCACATTATTGTAATGAATTCGCCAATCTTCAATGACTACTTTTGCTTCAAGTCGACAACGAAACCATTCAGCTGAGAGACATTCATCCCTGAATTTACCATTAAAACTTTCATTGGTGCCATTTTGCCAGGGTTTACCTGGTTCAATGAGTGCGAGTTCCAGTGAACTACTGGTTGCCCACTTCAACAGGGCATGACTGAAAAATTCAGGCCCATTATCTGAACGGAAATATCGGGGAACACCATGAATACACATAAGCCGGCTTAAGACCTCAATGACACGCGATGAACGAATGGAAGCGGCTACATCAATGGCAAGGCATTCCCGTGTATATTCTTTTCTTATGACCATGTAAATATACAATTTCACAACTGTACCACAAAAATGCTTATGCCTTTCTCAAACATTGCTAGCAATCTTGAATGAGATTAGAATCTCTGTTCTACAGAGGTAAAGCCATAGAACGCTGTATTTTTTGGCAATGGAGTTGTAAATATGAAACTTAAGCTTTTTGATGCGGATAACAATAAATTATGGAAAAAAACGATTGATAGATCCGAATATGATCATTTAAGAGTAATTACAGACCCTAACCTAACACTTACCTCATTATACGCTCAAGTCCTTACTCCTGTCCGTACTCATGCTTTAACATCTCTGGCTCTAGATTTATTTTTTCCTTTCACTGGTGCAGCTATGTCTGTGGTTGGAATTAGCGGTTGTATGCGTGATTGCCCAAGAAATCCAGTAATATTTCCAGTCAGCCTTTCAGTAGTTGCTATGCTTGAGTTAATGACTATGCCTGTACGACTTGCTACCTTGATCCCAAGGGCTTGTTATAATGCATCGCAACCAGAACATCCATTTCGAACATGGTTGTATCAGAATGGAGCACCTGCTGAGTGTTTTGAACTAGATATGGTAACCATTCGTATAGACGCGCATCTAAGCCATCCAACTGATCCCTCGAAGCCGAGTTTGAGTTTGGGCACTTTAACAAATGTCAATTTTTTTGCTCCTAACTTTGTGCTTAATACACGTCCTGAGATGGGGCTCACCGACTTGAGTATTAAATACCAAGGATATCAAGATCAAAGTATTGCTCCATAATGCATCTATTGGTTCAACATCCAGGTCTGAAAACGGTGGGAATGAGAATTTAACTATAGTCTTTCGATATTGGGTTAAGATGGATCTTAACCCTAAAAAATACAACCTGCGCCAATATGTACAAATAATTAGCTATCAAAAGGAATTATGATATGGGTTATGACATTATTGCTATATAAAGCGCCAAATTGATGTAACGTGGCCCAAACCTTGCCCCCATTACCTGCAATTGGCCTGTCAAATAATTTTTTACTTGCGAGAAAATTACCGCCCAGGCCATATAGAGAAAACTCTAAATTATTTCCTTGATTAAATTCATAAAAATGATGTTCATCCAGTAAATTCAAGTTATCAATTTGCAACTCTGTATGTAATCGTTTCAACACTTGGGCAACTAATCAATAAAAGTTGCAGGGGATACTTTAAACCGTTCAGACAATTTTCTAATCTGTGTAACATTCAATTGACGCTTGCCATTTAAAATCTCGGAAACAACGCCCTGACTTCCAATTTCATTTTTCAAATCATTTTGATTTAAATCATGTTGTTCCATCAAGAATTTCAAAGCATCAATACCAGTTCCTTCTTCTAAGAACTGATAGTGCTCATCATCATAAATAGAGATCATATGACTTATCACATCTATAAGCCCCATGAGCTCATGAGATTCATCTTCTCCAACAACATCAAGAAGCTTATCAAGCAAGCTGGATAATTTTTCATAATCATCCGTATTTTGAGGCTCATGAATAACAGGAGAAATTTTTTTCCAGCATTGAATGGTATCTTGTATAAAATCATTATGTGCTAAAGCAGTCATATTCATTTCCTCCAGTCGCCCTTATCATATTCTTTATGGGTTAAAATGTGGCGAATATATAATTTCTTTCGATTAAAATGGATGCTTGCTATCAGTCTCAGCTTATTCCCGCCAATATCAAAGACATACAGATCTCCAACTTTATCAACACTATTAAAAGATGCTTTTAAATCAGCATAACTTTTGAACTCGTTGTTTTTCACAATCTTATGCCAGCCAAGCAAAACAGTCGCACATTCAGGATGCAATACTCTTGCTTCTTCAATTCTTCTTTTTGTTATAATGTGCATAATAATTAATCACCACTATTAAACTTAATTTTATCTCAAAATGAGATATTTTGCAATTCTATATACAAATTTATAGTTAAACAAGAAAATGCGTCACCGGTTCATTCATATGCTTAACCAAAAAATTAGTAACCTGCTGCATAGGCTTTCTTAGTCGCTCAACATCCCGCATGATATACCCTGCTGTTACATCATTGCTCATTTTATGATTTAACAAGCGCTTCAAAGCATAAGCGGGCAGATCAAGACTTTCAGCAATAGTGGCAAAGGTTCGACGCAAATCGTGCAAAGTAAATGGAACACCGGATAGCTCAACGACCTTTAACACAGCTTTTTTAGGCTCGTAGATATAACCTGTTTTACTATCAGCTGGAAAAATAAACTCACTGGTTTTCTGGCAACTTCTCCGCTCTAACAGGTCATAAATGAAATCCGACATCGGTAAAGTATGCACTTCTCTATTTTTAGTATCTTGTAGCGTAATAGTTTTGGATTTCAGATCAATATCTTCCCAGCGTAAAGAACCGGCTTCGGTTTTACGCATTCCGGTAAACAGCAATAACAGGAAGTAATCATGCCATAACAGTGCATTACGGTAAGGCTCACCCTCCACCAATTGCATGATACCTTTATACCAATCCGCCAGTTGATGCGGTTTGATCACGGTTTGCTTGTGATCTACCCGAAACCACCCACGGGTATGAGACAGGTATTTTACAGGGTTGACGACAATAATCGGCTGGCCATCGCCTGTTTGATATTCATATATGGCAAAATTAAAGATCGCTCTTAATACCCGCATGGCATTATTAGCACGAGCTTTGCTATTAGTTGCGCCATGTTGTGCATGCCGTTTGGCGATCATCTCGCGGGTTATTTTGGTAACAGGCTTATCCAGCCAGTCCGGTACCACTTCGTGCAGAAGGTCTATTCCGAAGACATCGGTTACAAATTATACCGGAGACATAGGTAACACTTTAGGCCCAAAAGGATTGGGTAAAGGCTCCAATTTACATGTCTGCTCATCAAAATAACCTAAATCATACTCCATAAAGCTAACTAACCATATGTTGTCTTCAACCTCCTTAATTCCTACGTTTTGCCCAGCTAACACACTTGTTAAATTGATTTTTTTACCTTTCAAACACAACCTGCCACAGTGGGTTACTGTAATAATTTTATCATGAAATGGGTATTCTACTTCAGGAAGCCCTTTATACTCTTTAGTTGAAGGGACATATACTTCCCCAGGATAACGCATGTCTAAGGCTTGATGGGGACGCTCATTGTTGTATTCATCTATGAAACGATCAAACTTTTCTTGTTGTTGCAGAAAGCAAGCGTAGGCTGGGCTGAAAAGCCCAGCACCCTACTCACCAAACCTCAATAACTCAAAAGAGTC
>NZ_JBNVZR010000039.1:0-5010 GCF_052527415.1 Legionella navarrensis
ACAGTCTCGAGTAAATCAAGAATGCCGTCCATCACTCCCTGTATATTTTTAAAAACCTCATGGTTCCATTACGCATTTCAATGCGGCCATGCCCCTTGTCAGCCTCTTCATAACGATCTGTGATAACTGTTGATGAGTTTTTTTTGAACTCTGCTTCCAAAAATAATCGAACGTCGTCGTTCAATATCCCCTGATTTCCTTTGTTTGCTGTATCCATCGATTAGTTAATAAAAACAGACGGATAAACCAATTAAGTACCGTATGTCAATGTATTTATTCAGGCCGTGCCACACCCACCACCCTCATCCCCTGCCCTTCTCCCTCGAGGGAGAAGGGAGCAGATCGTCTCAACTGATTAACTTCAGTTCAAATTAAGATGGGACAGCCCTGGGGACGTGCTCCATCAAACTCTATACACTTAAGTTTTCATGTGCACGATCAATAAATAGATTAGAATATAACCTGTTTGTTTTTTTTACTGGAGCACGTCCCCTGTTGGGAGGAATGTATGAGCGATGCGTGGTTGATCATTTTTGGAGGGTTGCCGGGAACGGGGAAGACGACCATCTCCAGAGAAGTTGCGAGGCAGTTAAAGGCAGTCTGGTTGCGGGTTGATACGGTAGAGCAGGCATTAAAAAATGCAGGCAGCTCCCCTGCTGGATTGGTAGGCCCAGAAGGGTATTTAATCAGTTATGCGCTGGCACAGGATAATCTCAGTCTGGGGCTGACAGTGGTAGCAGACTCCGTCAATCCTCTTGCAGTAACCCGTAAGGATTGGCAGGACGTTGCCAGAGCGGCGGGTGTTCCGTTTTTGGAAATAGAAATTGTGTGCTCGGATCCAGAAGAACATCAAAAAAGAGTAGAAACAAGGACGCCTGATATCAAGGGCCATCAATTGCCGACCTGGGAAGACGTAAAAAATCGCGATTATGAGCCGTGGGACTCGGCATCTCTATGTATCGACACAGCCAGATATTCTGCTGATGAGGCAATTAATAACATCCTGTCGCATATCCGCCAGGCTGGCTGATTGCCTTAAAGCCTCTAGTGCCTTGTCAAGATTAAATACAGAGGTAGGGTGGGCAAAGGAGCGACAGCGACGTGCCCACCCTACCCTAGGATTGAATATTGATAAGGCACTAGTAAAGCCTGATTTTTGACTTAAAGCGCAGCAACAGCAACAGGACGCTGAGACCGGCGCCAATAACCATTCCCCACCAAAAACCAACACCACCAAAGTGTAATCGCGTTGCCAGAAAATAACCGACAGGCAGCGCAATGCCCCAAAAACTTAAAATCGAAATAAATAAGGTAAAGTGCGTATCCTTAAGCGCGCGCAGTGTACCAAATAATGAAATTCTTACGGCCTCAAAAACCTGGAACAAAGCACATACCGTTAGAAACTGGGTCGCGAAACGTACGATTTCCGCGTTTTCTGGCTTGTTAACATCAAAATCAAGCGATATAAGCAGGGTGGGAAAACACCAGTAACAAATGGCTACCAGCAGCATAAACAGCAGGGAAATCAACATGGCCACATAAGCAGACTGCTCTGCTGCTTTTTTATCGCCTGCTCCCAATAAATAGCCCATGCGCACGGTTATCGCCTGTGCGATGGAAAAAATGATAGCCATCAGGGTGCTGAGGTATTGCAGAGCAATCTGATTTGCCGCAATAACAAGACCGCCAAACAAGCCCATGACCAGCGTCAGCGCGAGGAAAAAAGCAACCTCAACACAATACATCAGCCCCATAGGCACGCCAATATGCAGGAGCTCGATGAAATAACATGGTTTGACTGGTTTGAGTAAATAGTCAAAATAGTGCTTATAGTGCCTGCTGGTTAAGGCATATCCCCCAATAAAAAAGGCCGTAAGCCAGTTGCTGATTGTCAGCCCCCAGCCGGCACCGGCAATACCGAGTCCCGGCATCCCAAACCGGCCAAAAATAAGAGAAAAACTAAAAAAAACCGTTAATGAAACAGAAAGCAGATTGAATATCAGAATAAGCCGGGCGCGTCCCAGGCCCATAAGTACTTCGAGCAGAGCAATCAGGATGACATTAGGCAGGATTCCCCACGCCATTGCGTGCAGATACGTTTCAGCAAGCAGGACAATAGCCGGACTTTGTCCCGCCAGAGCGAAGAGAGACGACATATTCCAGAAGAGTGCAAAGATCGGAATCGCCAGTAAAATCGCGAGCCAGAACCCATCCCGCACGATCAGTAGAATCCCCTCTTCCTCCTGAGCACCGTTTTTATGTGCCACCAACACATTGATAGATCCCAGGGTTCCGTAGAGTATGACAACAACCGTTCCGAATGCCCAGCTGACCAACGATCCCGCGGCCAGCGTTTCCGGACTTAAGTGAGCAAGAAAAATAGTTTCAAAAAACCAGACAGCGGATTGTACCAGACCTGTCAAAGCAAGGGGGATTATCAGTTTCAGCAGAGGATACATATTGTTTTTTATAGCATTCATAACATCAAATCCCCATTCAGTCTCGCGCCTGTTTTGGCGGTGCCTGCGTCGACAGGCATTAGCATCCGAGGCACTGACAGAAGTAGTCAGCAGCCCCCTCTTAATCTTTCTTTCTATGAAATATACCACCAGACCGGATCGGCGTGAAACGCCTGCTTAACACGGTTCGGATGCAGCCTGCAAATGACAGGCGTTAGCATAGTACGTTTGTCCATGGATTTGACAAAATGAATAGTGATACTATGCTTATAGTGCACTGCAACATAAGGATAACGATCATGTCTACTCAACAAAATTTTAATGCGCTGGAAGCGCCTTTTCGTGACATCATGAATTTAAACGTAAAAACAATACAGAACTTTTCTTACATGAGACCCATGGAACTGATGGATCCCAGTAAACCCGAACAATTTATGGATAAAAATGTAGAAATGCTGATCGAAAACGGTCATAAAGCACTGGACTACATGCAGAGTATGTTCGACATTGTGGGGAAACACTGGGGTTTTATGTCCCGTGAAATCATCGTTCAATCCCAGAAAAAAGCTCAAAAAAACATGCGGGAAGGGATGATTATCAATGCGAAACTGATAGAGAAAAGCACAAGTCCGTTAAAAGACAGAAAACGTCATGCGGCAGCCAGTAAAATGCAGACGAAACCCAAAGCCTCTCCTGTCGGAAAAAAGGCGTCTGCCGAGGTGAAAGAAACACGCCAGGCATCTGATAAAAAACTGGTTAAGGCTGCTAAAACCTCCCGCATAATACCCGCGAATAAAAAACATTAAAAAACTCATGGGCCGCGTTGCCATTAAACAATTGCAACGCGCCCTGACAACATACTCCAGGTCTGAAAATCAGAACAAAGCGCCCGCCATATCGGCAAATTGAGTAATTGACATGATCCTGAAGCCAGAATTATAGTTAGCCCGGACAGGCAGGATGGGAAAAACATCCTGTTTACTTATCGGACGCTGACAAGGATAACAATCATGGCAAAAGGAAGCAGTAACAGAGGCCCTCATGGCTCAGGAAGAACACCGCCAGGTAAAGACAAATCAAGATTCCTGCAGGAACAGGCCCGTCAAGCAGCACGTCATACCCATGCCAGAAAATTCGCGGCACCTGCTCCCATACCGGAAACAACGACAGGCGGGGAAATCAACTGGGGTAGAGTCTTCTTACGATATGGCACCGCCGCGGGTCTGGTTGCGATGTCTATGTACATCATCTACAGGCTGACAAATCCAGTCAGTACGTCTGACTCCTCATCATGCTCCCATCCTGGACCTGGCATGAGCGATTTAGAGTTTCGTGGAACGCAGGTGATGCTGGGACAACTCATTCATGCCTACAACCAGACTCATCCAGAAACATCGGCCTGCCTTGACCAGTATGTACATGCCAAATCGAGCGTCAATGATACCGCCGCTACCGACACCTCGTCGCTGGTATCCGGGCGCGTGCGCACGGCACTGGCCAGTCCGGTCAGTCATGCCGATGTCAGGGCTCTTGATAACTGCAGACAGAGCGCAGATAAATCGCAGCCAGCCTCTGGCCGCCTCGCAGAACACATTCGATTTTTCAGTGCTCACGCCGATTCAACCGAGAGTATTATGTGTCCCTACAATCAACTTGTCCGGGCAATCAAAGAATCTACCTGCAACATTCGGGATTTCTCGATAAAAGACATGGGTGATTATTGGCGGTTCACCGTTCGGGAAGACTCAACCTGCGACTGGAGCCGGGTCGATTATCCCAGCTGTTTCAGCCCGCAGAGCATATCCAGCGAGTTAAGCACCCTGAGTCCTGAAGAAAGTACCACGCTAAAAGGCACGTTGATTTACGCGTTCAACCGTCTGCACGCGGAAACAGCCTGTCCGTATAATGGCGATCTGCCCAAGGCACTGCATGGTGGAGCGCTTCGTCTTTTCGAGGAAGATTTTGAAGAACGATTTACCCATTTACTCTCGTATGCACAACAGGTACAGGGACGCGATGATATTCTGCTTCCCAGCACCCTCACCCGCTTTGCAGACATGCTGGATGAGTGCGTTCCGTCAAAACCCGGCACCGGACGTGAAACCAAATCAAGCATACCGCTTTGGGGAGAGCTCCTGCACTGGATTCAAAGGCAGGCGGCCATTGCTTCGCGTGATGAGGTGATAGGCTCCTCTTATCCCAGCAGACAATCCTTGATGGCTTCGTATACGGTGATCGAAAAAGGCAAAAAAATCCAAAAAGAAGAACCCTGCATTCAAAGCGCCCTGTTCAGGCTGTTCTTCCTGGACACCCCTGCCTATTGGAAAACCGCTGAATTTGTACGCCATGGGGAGACTGAAAGCAGCGCATACAGACCATGACCGGCCAAACAGTGGATATTAAGACCGCTCACGTAGCTCGGATTAGGCGCAGCCGTAATCCGGGACGCCACGGTCACCCTGGTCCGGCTCTACGTATGTGGCCGGTTTCCCGGATTACGCTGGCGCTAATCCGGGCTACAAGGGCTGACATCCGCTTTTCGTCCGGTACA
>NZ_JBNVZR010000004.1:0-176038 GCF_052527415.1 Legionella navarrensis
AAATAAATTTGTGTATTGTTATTTTTTCTGAAGTGATTCTGATTTTGTGTATTTTAAGAAGGGTGGTGCGCCCGGAAGGATTCGAACCTCCGACCCTTTGGTTCGTAGCCAAATACTCTATCCAACTGAGCTACGGGCGCATAACTGGCGGAGAGAGAGGGATTCGAACCCTCGATGGGATTTCTCCCATACTCCCTTAGCAGGGGAGCGCCTTCGACCACTCGGCCATCTCTCCAGTCAATCTGGGGCGAAGTATAGCAGGATTTGGGCCGTCGTCAACACCCTTTCAAATAAAAAAAGCATTATTTATCCTTGCGTAATTTACAGAACGCCCGGTTAGCTGCTATCTTCATTGTTATTGTATAAATCGCCAGAGGTCCAGGAGGAGTAATGAAGCAAAAGTCGCATTTGAGTGGTCGTCATGTCTATGTTGTAGATGGTAACCGTACGCCCTTTCTTAAAGCTAAGGACGTCGGCCCGTTTTCCGCATCGGATCTGGCTGTTGCTGCCGGACTGCCTTTGTTGAACCGCCAGCCGTTTTCACCAGAAGATCTGGATGAGGTCATTATCGGTTCAGCCTTACCCAGTCCTGACGAAGCCAATATCGCGCGGGTCATCGCGCTCAGACTGGGCTGCGGCGATAAGGTTCCGGCATTTACCGTTATGCGTAACTGCGCCTCCGGTATGCAGGCACTGGATAATGCAGCCTTACAGATTGCTACAGGTCGAAGTGACCTGATTCTGGCCGGTGGTACAGACGCCATGAGCCATGCACCTTTAATGTTTAATCAGAAAATGGCTTCCTGGCTTGGCCGCTGGTTTGCTGCTAAAGGAGTAGGGCAGCGTCTTGGTTTGATGACACAGTTCAGGCCCTCGTATCTTGCTCCTGTTATCGCCTTGCTTCGTGGGCTGACGGATCCCGTAGTGGGCATGAACATGGGGCAGACGGCCGAAAAGGTGGCCTGGCGTTTCAACTTAACGCGTGAGCAGCTGGATGAGTATGCCTGCGAAAGTCACAGACGCCTCGGCAGTGCCTATACAGAAAACCGTATGTCTGAAGTGACACCTATAGTAGATACCAAAGGTCGTGTGTACACCGAAGACAATGGCATTCGAGCCGATTCGACCGTCGAGAAGCTGGCTAAACTGAAACCTTTCTTTGATAAGAAATATGGCATGGTTACGCCGGGTAACAGCTCGCAAATTACCGACGGCGCCTGCCTGCTGATTTTGGCCAGTGCCGATGCGGTGAAAAAATATGGCCTGAAGGTTATCGGTCGAATTGTGGATTCAGAATGGGCCGCACTCGATCCCACACAAATGGGGCTGGGACCTGTGCATGCGGCAACGCCGATTATGCAGCGTCATAACTTGAAACCGGCAGATCTGGATTGCTGGGAAATCAATGAAGCCTTCGCTGCCCAGGTTCTTGGCTGTCTGGCTGCCTGGAACGATGAGGACTATTGTAAAACGCAGCTGGGACTGAAAAAAGCTCCTGGCGCTCCATCGCTTGAGCAGTTGAATAAAGACGGTGGTGCGATTGCAGCCGGTCATCCAATTGGTGCCAGCGGCGCACGAATCGTGCTGCATACGCTGAAGTCACTGGAGCAGACCAAAGGCAGGCATGGCATGGCAGCCATTTGTATCGGAGGTGGGCAGGGCGGTGCCATGTATCTGGAACACGTTACGGAGGTAAGCGAATAATGGATAGCTACAAACACTGGGAAACACACACAGACGCCGATCACATTGTCTGGCTCGGTATTAATCGGCAGGATGGCAGCGTCAATACAATAAACGATGAAGTGCTCGATGAATTAAACGGATTCCTGAGCGAGCTCAGCAAGGAAAAAGACGTCGCCGGGCTCATTATCTATTCTGCCAAGGAAAAGGGCTTTATCGCTGGAGCTGACGTTAACGCATTTTCCCGCTTCAAGACACCCGAAGAAGCCGTAGACTTCCTGAGAAAAGGACAGACGGTATTTAATCGCCTGGAAGCTCTGGATATTCCAACGGTAGCCATGATTGACGGCTTTTGCATGGGCGGTGGACTGGAGCTGGCACTGGCCTGCCACTATCGTGTCGCCAGCGAAGACCACAGCACGCGCCTTGGTCTGCCGGAAATCATGCTCGGCATACATCCCGGCTGGGGTGGTACCGTGCGTTTGCCTAAGCTTATAGGTGGTTTTAACGCTATGTCGCAGCTTATCCTGACTGGAGCCGCTATCAGCTCTGCACGTGCTAAGGCACTGGGGCTGGTTGATGACGTGGTGCCGGAGCGTCAGCTGAAACGTGCCGCTGTGTATTTTGTGAAAAATAAACCAGCCCAGCATAAGCCCGGCTTCCTGCAATCCCTTACCAATAACTCCTGGGTTCGTTCCATGCTGGCGCCTTTGCTGCGGGCAAACGTAGCCAAACGTGTCAAAAAACAACATTATCCGGCGCCTTACGCCGTAATTGATTTGTGGGAAAATGAAAGTGGAACCGGTGACCGGGCCTATCTGAAAGAGGTGGATTCTGTTGAGCAACTGGTGAGCAAGGGAGCAACAGCTAAAAATCTGATTCGTGCCTTTTTGCTTCGCGAGCGTATGAAGGCCTTTGCCAAAGACAGCAGTTTCGAGGCCAGACACGTGCATGTTATTGGTGCTGGTGTCATGGGTGGTGACATTGCGGCCTGGTGTGCTCTGCGTGGTCTGCACGTGACGCTGCAGGATAAAAGCCATGCGCAGATTGCACCGGCACTGGGACGGGCTCACACCCTGTTCAAAAAGAAATTACGTAAGCCGCGTCTGATCACGGCTGCCATGGATCGCCTGGTTGCTGATCCTGAGGGCTTTGGTGTAGCTAAAGCTGATGTGATTATTGAGGCTGTTTTTGAGAATCTCGAAGTAAAGCAGTCGATCATGAAAGAAGTCGAAGCCAAGGCTAAAAAAGACGCTATCATCGCGACCAACACATCCAGTATTCCTCTGGATGAAATCAGCCAGGTTATGCAAAGCCCTGAACGTCTGGTTGGTATTCATTACTTCAATCCCGTGGCTAAAATGGAGCTGGTTGAGATAGTGAGCAGCAGCAAAACGCTGAAATCTGTGCGCGAACGTGCCTGCTCATTCGTTAATCAGATCGGTCGCTTACCATTACCTGTTAAATCCAGTCCGGGATTTCTGGTCAATCGCACCCTGATGCCGTACTTAATGGAGTGTGTTCAGTTACTTGACGAAGGTGTGCCGGCTGAGACCATTGACCAGGCTGCGAAGGATTTTGGCATGTTCATGGGCCCGGTTGAACTGGCAGATACCGTGGGCATGGACGTATGCCTTGCTGTTGCACAAAATCTGAGTCAGCACTTTGGTGGAACCGTTCCGGAAAAACTCATTGCCATGGTGAAAGAAGGCAAGCTGGGGCGCAAAACCGGCGAAGGCTTTTATCGCTATAAAAATGGCAAGGCGATTAAGAATAAAGTCAGGGAAAACAAAGCCAACACGGATATTGCCAACCGCCTGGTGCTGCGCATGATAAACGAAGCGGCCGCCTGTCTGCGTGAAGGTGTGGTAGCCGACAGCGATCTGCTCGATGGTGCCATGATTTTTGCCACTGGCTTTGCTCCATTCCGCGGAGGCCCAATGAACTACGCTCACGACTTTGGTCACGATAAGCTGAATGAGCTGTTTACCACTCTGGAAACACAGTACGGTCAGCGTTTTAAAATGGATGCACAGCTGAGTTGACATTTGAGGCGGCAGTCTTTGTACTGCCGCTGCCTGTTAGAGAAATAATGGCATGAACAAATATCTCTTCAAGGGGATGATGGCTATTCCTCGATTCAAGCGTCTGCTTTTAGCAGTCGCCGTATGCATCTCGTCCTCTTCTTTCGCAAGCACCTGGGTGTTGCCGGATAAAGGGGATCTGGTGGGTGAAGTTCAGTACGCCACCTCGCTGCCCGGAGAGACACTGGCCGAGGCTGGGGTGCGCTTTGACATAGGCTACTACGAAATGCGCAACGCCAATCCACGCGTTGACCCATTGAGAACCCTGGCTCCCGGAACCCGGCTGTTGATACCATCATTGTACATACTGCCACCAGGAAAGCGACAGGGGCTGGTTATCAATCTGGCTGAGTACCGTTTATATTATTATCCACCGGGTGATAATGTAGTTGTAACGGCACCGGTAGGCATTGGTCGCGAAGGCTGGAATACGCCAATAGGTGAAACAAGAGTTACAGCTAAAGAACGAGATCCCATATGGCGGCCTACTGATAATGTTCGCGCGGAAGCAGCCAGACACGGTACACCCATCCCCAATTCCTTTCCACCGGGGGCTGGAAATCCTCTTGGGAGACACGTGCTGCGGCTGGGCTGGCCAACTTACCTGATACATGGCACAAACCGTCGTGATGGCGTAGGTTCACGTGTCAGTGCGGGCTGCATACGTATGACGCCCGAGGACATTGAATCTCTGTTTGATCAGGTTCCTGTTGGCACGCCGGTAAGAGTGATCAATCAATCCGTTAAAACCGGTTATGACAAAGGAAAGTTATACATGGAGGTTCACCCATTGCTTGAACAGTCCAGAAATCTGTCGCTGAATACCTTAATTACGAAACAGCTATCCGAGTACGGAGTTACCCGTTCTGACCTGATAGCCAGCCAGTCGACCTATCCGGACGGGGTTCCAGCGAAAGTTTCATGAAGTGATGTATCGAGTGTGCCAGTAAAATCACAAACAGTGAACCAGCCAGATCGCTGGGATAATGCCAGCCAAGTAATACGCAGGAAAGCAGCAGCAGGGTATTTAGAGGTAAAAAAACGATCAGCAGCGGTTTCCAGGTGCGCGCAAGATACAGGCATAACCAGGCCCAGATAACATGGAAAGAGGGCATGGCAATCATGCCGCCGTCGATGGTGGCAGGCGGAATGTAATGGTGTATCTGCTGAAACTTTAAACCGGTATCCAGTTGTGATCTGGAAAACAAGGGACTGGAAATATTGCTGGCGGGAGCTGTTGTCGGAAAAAAATAATAAAATACAAAGCCAATGATAGCCGTGAGCAGCATCAGGCAGTAAAACTCCCGTAATTTATCTGAAACAGAAAAAAAACATAATACAAAAGGCAGTACACTTAATTGCAGAGCTATGCTCGCATAGGCCTTGACAAGCAGATAATGGAAATTCGGATGCTGAGAAGCCCAGTACATGATATCTGCCAGATTAATACCGACTTTTGACTCAAAATCAATCAGGCTCTGGTCTATCGCAGGAAAGGGGGTAAATTGTGCGGCATTTGTAAGAATGGCTATGAGCGACAGGGTAATGTACAGCAGAAGGATATTATGTAGAACCCGTGTCGCGTAATGATCAAAATCACAAGTCATTCCAATGCCAAGCCAGGCACAGATCAGATAAATGCCAGGAATCCATGCCTTGGTAGGGAAGTAGTTATTTCCTGGAAATTGATAAACATAATGATTTACAGCGAAAGACACGATACTAAGCAGTATAACCACGAGAGCAGCATAACGGAAACAGCGCTGGGAATTTTGTATGTCATCCATGACAAAAACCTGATTTATACGGTTTGCTGTTCTTTAAGCTTAATGGCCTGATATATTTCCTCCCGGTGTACCTTGACACTACGGGGAGCATCCACGCCAAATTTGATGTTGCCATGCTCAGGCGTTTTGAAAGCCACAAGCCGGATTATTTCGCCGTTAATATTAAAAACAAGCGATTCTTCGAACGATGCGGTAACGATATCCATGAAATTCTCTTTTTTAGAAAGACTTATATCGCACCATCTTTATCATTGCAATAAATTTTACAGAGTTCTTGAGCAAGTGAGCATAAGGCAGGCATTTTTTATTACATATGGCATGTTCCTGGCCAGACTCGTTTGCTCTGCCTGTCAATTTGCTTCCAGGTTAAAACTCAGTTAGAATTGCGCGTTGTAAAAAAACCTTGCCTTACTTGATGTGTTTTATATTAAGAAGGCTTTAATCCACAAGGAGAAACCATGAGACATTACGAAATAGTGTTTCTTGTTCACCCAGATCAAAGTGAACAAGTACCCGCTATGGTTGAGCGTTATGAAGGCGTCATCACCAAACATAACGGCCTGATTCATCGAAAGGAAGACTGGGGACGACGTCCACTGGCTTACCCAATCAATGACGTTCATAAAGCGCATTACATTCTTTTGAACATCGAATGCAATCAGGAAGCCTTGGACGAGCTGAAAAATCTCTTCAAGTTTAACGATGCCATTATACGAAATCTTATTCTTAACAAGTCACACGCGATTACTACCGAATCGATGTTGATGAAAAAAGAAAAAGATACACGTGCAGCCTAAGGAGAACACAACATGTCAGCTTATTTTCGCAGAAAAAAAATGTGTCGATTCAGTGCCGATGGCTCTAACGAAATCGATTACAAAGATATCAACCTGTTAAAAAACTATATTTCTGAAACCGGAAAAATCGTACCCAGCCGTATAACTGGTACGCAAACCCGTTTTCAACGTCAGTTGGCTAAGGCAATCAAGCATGCACGCTTTTTAGGATTGCTCCCGTTTTGTGACAGTCATAGATAAGAGCCAGTCACGTGGATAGCTTTTTGCGCAGGCAAGGACAGTATTTACTGCAAAAAGAACGTTATGCGTTCTTCCTGACAGCGCTGTTGGTGTTTGTTCCCTTTGCAGCCTGGTTATCTGTGGCTGTTGTGGGACTGGTTACACTGCGAAAGAGCAGCTTTGATGGTTTGAGGCTGCTTATAGCGGGTCTGTTGGCAACAGGTGTGGCTTCGCTGTTGTTTGCAACAGCGCCCTATGCCTCTTCAGGCCTGCTTTTTACTTTCGTTATATGTTATGTAGCGGCACTGACGCTTCGAGCAACAGCAAGCTGGAATACGGTTGTTTTTTTGCTGGCGCTGGCTGTGATGCTGATTCTGACAGCGATCCACTGGTTTGCACCATCTTATATACTGGAGCAATACGATGTTTTGCTGGCTGTCCTGAAAAAAATAAATCAGGACAGTCCGGTCGTACAGTTTCTTGGCGACCAAATGGGAAGTAATCGAGAGATCTGGGCTAACTATACGCTGGGTATCCGGGCGTTCAGTTTGATTTGTTCGGTGTTGACGTCTCTGATGTTGGCACGTTACGTTCAGTCATTGCTGTTTTACCCCGGTGGGCTGCGCAAGGAACTTTTGACGTTCCGCGCCAGTTGGCCGGCCGTAGCTATCCTGATTCTGGTTGCAGCAGGTGCCTGGAAAGAAAATACTCTGGCTATCAGCTGTTTACCCATATTGGTGGCCTGGCTAACGGCCGCAGGAATGAGTTTGTTATTTTATGTGATGTCCAAACGGAACAGCCTGCTTATATTGCTGCTCTTGTTTGTTCCACTGATTATACTGCCTTACGTTATGTTGCCGCTGTATATCATGTTGGGCTCACTGGATAGTTTGTTTAATTTTAGATCGCGTCTGTCATCAATATCAGACGATACTGAAAAATAAGGGGTTAATCATGCAAGTTATCTTATTGGAAAAGGTAAGAAATCTCGGCAATTTGGGTGACAGGGTTGATGTTAAGGCTGGTTACGGCCGTAACTACCTGATCCCACAAAATAAGGCAGTTTTTGCAACAGCAAAAAATATTGAGCATTTCGAGCAACGTCGTTCGGAGCTTGAAGCAAAGGCTAAACAAAGTCTGGCTCAGGCAGAACAACGCGCCTCCAAATTGAATGATATCACTGTTGTTATTGCGGCCATGGCCAGTGATGAAGGCAAGCTGTACGGTTCAGTTGGTCCTAATGAGATCAAAGACGCCCTGGTTGCCAAGTCTGTGGAAATCAGCAAACGTGAAATCGTTATGCCTGAAGGCCCATTGCACTCTGTTGGTGATTACGTTGTTGAAATTCATGTTCACAGCGATGTTATTGCTAATTTACAGGTACAGATCGTTTCTTCAAAATAATTGAGGATTGATCGATTGATATATCAAATCCCAGATGCGGTGGTTTAGCAGTCTGGGATTTTTTTTATGCGGGTTCTTCTAACTTTGCTCAGACATCAGGGGCTTCCATTTGATGTTACATCCCAGACTGGGAATCTGGTCACCAGAGACCGGCTCTCCTGCCAGCACACAATCAAGCGCATGACGTATTGATGAGCCTGTCACCGGGACATTGTTGCCGGGACGGGAGTTATCCAGCTGGCCACGATATACCAGGCTCAAATCCCCTGAATAAACAAAAAAATCAGGTGTACAGGCGGCCTGATAGGCTTTTGCAACGGCCTGACTGGAATCAAAGAGGTAGGGAAATGGATAGGCCTCTTTCTCTGCCGTTGCCCTCATATTGACAGGAGAGTCGTCAGGGTAATGTTCAACGTCATTGGAGCTGATGGCAATGAAGCGAACCCCGCGAGACTGATAATCACTGGCAAGTCGTGTTAATTCAGTATTAACGTGTTTGACATATGGGCAATGATTACAGATAAACATAATAACGCAGGCGGCATATTCGCCTGGCCTCGGCCGCGTAACGGGAAGACCACTGATGACGTCCTCAAGAGTAAACTCAGGCGCTTTCGTGCCTAATGCTGCCATGATCGAAGGTGTTTTAGCCATGTAGCTTCCTTAAACTGATTTAAAGATAGGGCGCTGCGATTCGGCACATCATAACCGCTGCAAACAGCGTGTTTAAAATGGCCCAAATGAGCGATACGCGAACTGTTTTATACTGGTAGTAGGCGTAAATTGCGATTGACAGACTGCCAGACATAAATATCCAGTTATTATTGTACGAAAACCCTATCGACATCGCAGCAATTCCGAGAATACCAGTAAACAGATATACGTTGTTAAATTGACCGCTGACAATATAGTAAAACAATAATTGCAGGCAAAGTAAGGCCGGCAGAGCAATCTGCAGCACAGGGCCGATGCCAAGGTAAATGGCACTGTGGCCGGCTATAAGAATCAATTCCAGCGCAATAAAATAGATCAGCTGGAAGTGTATTGCTGTGCCCAATAGCAGGGTTGAACCTGCTATATACCATAGTTGTGCTGACGGTTGCAGAACGCCGATAATGAGTATGATTGAGCCAAGCACCCCAGAGGCCAGAAACAAATAGTCCTTGTATGCTTTATTCAATATATCACCATTTCAGGTAAATACCTTTGGCAACTGAATCAGAGATAATTTGCTGTTGGCTTTTGTTAATGGATACCCAGTAATTGCCCATATTGCTCAGAGCAAAACGAACGCGCGGATACTGGCATACATCGAGCACCTCCCGGCAATCGACTTTTTCGCTGTTGGTATCATCTACAGAAAAACATTGAAAGCTGAGGCTTGCTACATCAGAAGCCAGAGCGGCCCAGTTTTTTGGATCCAGTTTTGCCGTGAGAGAAGGGCTCATGAATACTTCACGGGATTCGTAGCGCTGCATTTCAATATTTTTATCACTGCGATTCTGAACGAGGTAGTACGTTTGATTACCTGTATCGTTTACTACGAGGTTGGTGCCATTATAACCAAATCCGGTCACTTCGCAGCCACGTGGAAAGCTGCCTGCTTCAACAGCAGTTACGTACAGCGCTGTGGTGGCCAGAGAAGCGATAATTATTTTTTTTACAGACATGTGAACCCTTCAGTTTAATTTAGTGTCGATATTTTAATCCTGTTTCGGTCATGTGACAATCATCGATAATGCATGCTCGAACATCAAATCGATTAATGATCTTTGTAAGCCGCAATTTTAGAAAGCAGCAAAGGCGAATAGGTTCGATAAAAGCTCAGGGACAGATAAAGAACGATATAGCCCATGGAAAGTACCAGACATATCGGATTCATGGTTGGCCACGTCCACAGCAACAAGGCTGAGCAGATGGCGTAAACAAGGGAGAAGCCATGCATCAGAAGCTTCAGGTGCCTGTTTTCAGTCAGATAATCCAGTCGTGAAGGATAAACGTATTTGATCGGCACAAAAATTAATACACAGAATACCGCGAGAATAATGGCATTTGTCAGGCTTGATGTTGAAAAGATGAACATGTAAAACACAGCTATGTTCCAATAGCAGGGAAAGCCCTTGAAAAAGTGATCGGGCGTTTTGGCGTCGGCCTGACAAAACTGATACGAGGAGGTGATGATGATTGCAATGATAATGATCATCGACCACGAAGGCGGCAGCATATCAGATTTTACATACAGGAAAAAACAGGGTGTTATGACATAGTTAACGTAGTCAACAATGTTGTCCAGCAAGGCCCCGTCAAGATTGGGCAGTACCGACTTAACGCCCACAAAACGAGCGAGGGTGCCATCAAGTGCATCGATAACAATGGTGATGGCCATTAACCAGAGAGCCTGTTGATATTCGTGCTGATAAATTCTGGCAAGCGTCAACAGACCAATGCATGCCGCGCTGGCGGTAAACGCATGCACGGCCCAGGCAACCAGGTAGTGGGCAGGGTGGTAGCCTGGTTTTTTTGGCGTCATATGTATTTCCTGAAAGAGGTTTATCTGCCATACGGCATGGTTATCTTAATCTTAAAATAGTAACAATATTTAAAACCCATAAGCAAGGCTTGTGCTAGTATTAAATTATTTTGACAGATTATTGAATCACAATTGAAATTTATCCAATCAAGTGGAGCAATCATGATCCATACAACGAATCCTGCTACGGGAGCGGTACTGCACAAATACCCGGAATTAAGTGAAGCGGATGCCAGACTTGCCGTAGAGCAGGGACATCGCGCCTTTCTCGCGTGGAAATCGACCTCCTTTGCTGAACGCAGCCGCCTGATGCTTCGTGTATCGGAGCTGTTGCTTGAGCGCTCGAAAGAACTGCGCCTGCTGATTGCCCGTGAAATGGGCAAGCCAGTCAGCCAGGGGCAGAAGGAAATTGAAAAGTGTGCATGGGTGTGTCGGCATTACGCTGCTGAGGCCGAAGCCTATCTAGAGCCACGAATGATTACTACTGAGATGAGTAAAGCCATGGTCTGCTATCAGCCTTTAGGGGTTGTTTTTGCCATTATGCCGTGGAATTTTCCAGCCTGGCAGGTCTTTCGATTTTTGGCGCCGACCCTGATGGCGGGTAATGCCGCGATATTAAAACATGCACCAAACTGTTATGGCACGGGTCAAGCTATCGCCAGTCTTCTGTCAGAGGCCGGTTTTCCCGTGCATCTTTTTCAGCACACTGCTTTAAGTAACGAAACAGCCGCTTCCGTCCTTGCTCATCCAGACATTGTTGGACTCAGCTTTACCGGCAGTGGTAAAACCGGGCGATTACTGTCATCACTGGCATCAGCGCATTTAAAAAAATCGCTGCTGGAGCTGGGGGGCAGCGATCCCTATCTGATTCTCGATGATGCGGATATTGATCTGGCGGCAGAGCGCGTGGTTTCGTCGCGTTTGAGCAATTGTGGACAGGTCTGTATTTCAGCCAAGCGAATTATTGCAAATGTATCGATTTATGATCAGTTGGTTGATAAAATAATCCAGTTGATGTCAGGCTATGTGATGGGTGATCCAGAAAATATGAGCACCAGCCTTGGGCCAATGGCGCGAGGCGATTTGCGCTCGCTTTTGCATTCCCAGGTTGAAGCCAGCATTGCCAGAGGCGCACAGCTTGTTCTGGGCGGCAAAATTCCTGAGGGTCCAGGATTCTATTATCCTCCGACCCTGTTAACGAATGTCAGACCGGGCATGCCTGCTTTTGATGAAGAGCTGTTTGGCCCTGTTCTTTCCGTCATCAAGGCCGCTGATGAGAAAGACGCACTGCAACTGGCTAATCAGAGCCCTTATGGGCTGGCTGCAGCTGTTTTTACACGGGATGAGATAAAAGGCGAATCAATCGCATTACAGATCAATGCAGGAACCTGTTTTGTGAATGAGAGCGTATCTTCCGATCCTCGTGTTCCCTTTGGCGGCATTAAGCAGTCCGGCTTTGGCCGCGAGCTGTCGCGTGAAGGGATACTTGAGTTTGTTAATACGAAAACCATCTGTGTTAAGTGAGTCGATATGTCGCAAAATCAGATAGTATATATTTCAGCAGACGCTCAGGAGATGCGATGCTTTGAGGACGGCGAACTTTACAGGGTCTATCCGGTATCTACTGCAAAAAACGGGCTTGGTGAAAAGATGGGAAGCCAGTGCACGCCGCGAGGCTGGCATGCCGTCTATTCTCATATTGGCATGAATGCTGAAACAAACAGCGTGTTTGTCTCCCGCCAATGGACAGGTGAACTGTATTCGGACGAACTGGCAGCGGCACATCCTGACAGAGACTGGATCCTGACGCGCATTCTTCAGCTCGATGGTCTTGAGCCCGGCTTTAATAAGGGTGGCGACGTTGACAGCCTGCAACGCTACATTTATATACACGGTACTCCGGACAGCACGGACATGAGCATACCGGGTTCGCATGGCTGTATCCGTATGCGTAATAAGGATGTGATTGAGTTTGCTAAATGGGTTCTTGATGGTACGCGCGTGCATATTGATTAGGCCGTCTTAGTCGTCCTGCCATTCCAAATTGGTCTTTTTTGGTACAAATAAGGCGGAAATTCTCTCATGAAACACGCTCTGCCTGTGTACCCCTTACTATTAACAGGTATATAATTACAGATTAAGCTGTAATATGATAAATTTACATAACCGTTCTCAGTCCCGATTCTGCCAGATGATGGACTGAATTCATAATTCACTTTCAGCCCAGCGAGGTTTTTGAATGTCTTACAAATTTGAAAATGGAAAAGATGCCATTATTGATAATGTGGTGAATAAAATCAGCCAGAAAATGAGTGTCGATCAATCCGTTTTGTGCAGTCAATTTGTGAGGCAGTTTCTGGAAACCGTTTCCTACGATGATCTTGTCGAATGGGAAATGGACGATCTATACGGCGCCCTTGTTAATTTCTGGTCTCTGATGCTGGTTCGTCAACCTGATGAAACAAAAATACGCATTTATAACCCAGAGCTTGAACGACACGGCTGGCAGACAACCCATACCGTAATTGAAATTATTACGAAGGACATGCCCTTCCTGGTTGACTCCCTGCGCATG
Organism: Legionella navarrensis; assembly: GCF_052527415.1. Taxonomy (NCBI): domain Bacteria; kingdom Pseudomonadati; phylum Pseudomonadota; class Gammaproteobacteria; order Legionellales; family Legionellaceae; genus Legionella; species Legionella navarrensis. The sequence goes on from NZ_JBNVZR010000004.1 coordinate 13,080, forward strand.
ATTATTAATCGCCTGGGGCATGTATCGCATCTGATCGTTCACATGGAAGGCCTCGTTCTTCGTCGTGATCCGGTTGATCATCACATCACCGATGTGTTGCCTGCAGGAAGTGCGAAAGATAACAAAGACAGTACAGTGTCTCTTGAAGCTCCCATTCTGATAGAGATTGACCGCCAGACTGATCCTGGTGTTCTGGATGACCTGCATCAAAATCTGGAGCGCATCATTGCTGATAACAAGGCTGTGGTGGAAGACTGGCCTGAAATGCGTAAGAAAGTCCGTGATGCCATTGAGGAGCTCGATGTCACTGCACCGATGATTGATCCGGCTGAAGCAGAAGAGACACGGGCCTTTTTAAACTGGATTGAGGATCATCATTTTACTTTTCTGGGTGTCCGGGATTACAAGCTCATCACCAAAGGCAAGGATATGGTTCTGGAGCCTCTTCCTGAAACCGGTCTGGGTGTTTTACGCGCCAGTCTAAGTAAGTCGTCTTCACGTAATATATCTACCATGTCACCAGAAGCACGTGAACTGACGCTGTCGTCCCGCGCGCTTGTCATGTTTAAAACCAACACCGAAGCAACCGTACATCGACGAGCCTATACCGACTATATCGGTATCAAACGCTTTGATAATAAGGGCAAGGTGATCGGTGAGCGACGTATTATTGGTCTGTACACATCCGCCGCTTATAATACTAACCCGAGACATATCCCCTTCCTTCGTCACAAAGTGGCGTCCATCATGGCCAATTCCAATCTTGATCTGAAAAGCCATGTCGGAAAGATATTGCTGAATATTCTGGAAACCCTGCCACGCGATGATTTAATACAGGGTTCTGAAGACGAACTGCTTGAAATTTCAATGGGTATCTACCACATGCAGGAGCGCAGACGTATTCGTATGTTCGCGCGCGTGGATTTGTACCATCGTTTTGTTTCCTGCTTTGTTTTCGTGCCTAAGGAACGCTATAACACGGAATTACGGCAGGTGATGCAGAAAATTCTCGAAGACAGTTTCCATGCGGAGGAAATTACCTGGGCAACGTCGTTTTCTGAATCGATTCTTGCGCGAATCCACTTCATCATCCGCACCAATCCAGAGGACACAACCGTCTGGGATTTCAAGGAAATTGAAAAAAAGCTGATTGAGGCGGGACGCTCATGGACTGATGATCTGCAGCATTATCTGTCTGAAGCCTATGGTGAGGAACAGGCCAATCGCTTGTTTGCACGTTATAAAAATGCGTTTCCCGTTAACTATTCAGACAGCTTCACCCCAAGGGTTGCCGTATATGATATCAAACACGTGGAAGCCTTGTCGGAATCCACCCCGCTGATCATTAATTTCTACCATTCACTGGATGAGCGGCCAGACTGCTTCCGCTTAAAAATTTATCAAAATGACGTCACCATCCCCTTGTCTGATGTGTTGCCGATTGTTGAGCACCTTGGCCTGCGCGCAATCAGTGAGCGTCCCTATCTGCTAAAGTTCGAAGACGGAAAAATTACCTGGATCAACGAATTTACCCTGCAGTATACCGGCGACATGTCTTTTGAACTCGATGAAATCAAAGAGCTGTTCCAGAATGCCTTTGCCAGCGTCTGGGCAGGCCAGGCGGAAAACGACGGATTTAATCAACTGGTTCTTGGCGCGCGACTGACCTGGCGTCAGGTGGCTGTTTTACGAACCTATGCCAAGTATTTTAAACAGATTGGTTTTACCTTCAGTCAGCACTACATCGAGAAAGCGTTAAATAATAATACGAACATAGCCAGAATGCTGGTTAGTCTCTTTGATCTGCGCTTTAATCCGGGACACACGGGTTCCCGTGATCTTGAATGTGCGAATCAGGTTGACCAGATATTCAAGGCCCTTGATACCGTATCGAACCTCGATGAAGATAAAATCATCCGTCAATACGTGCAGGTTATTAATGCCACCGTGCGTACTAACTACTACCAGGTGGATAAGAACGGTCAGCATAAGTCCTATATTTCCATCAAACTGGACAGTAAATTAATTCCCAAGCTGCCAAAACCTTATCCCATGTTTGAGATTTTTGTGTATTCACCACGTTTTGAAGGTGTGCATTTACGCGGTGGAAAGGTTGCGCGCGGTGGTTTGCGCTGGTCAGATCGACGTGAGGACTTCCGCACCGAGATTCTTGGACTGATGAAAGCGCAGCAGGTAAAAAATGCGGTGATTGTTCCCTCGGGAGCCAAAGGTGGATTCGTTTCCAAGCAGACACCGATTAACAGCACGCGCGAACAAGTCCTGGCCGAAGGGGTAGCCTGCTATCAGGAGTTCATTCGCAGCCTGCTCGATATCACAGACAATTATCAGGATGGCAAGGTCATCAAGCCGGAGCAGGTTGTCTGCTTTGATGAGGATGATCCCTACCTTGTTGTGGCTGCTGACAAAGGAACGGCTACGTTTTCAGACTACGCCAATGCTATTTCTCTGGAATACGGTTTCTGGATGGGCGATGCCTTTGCATCTGGTGGTTCAGTCGGCTACGACCATAAAAAAATTGGTATTACCGCCCGCGGTGCATGGGAGTCGGTAAAACGTCATTTTTATGAGTTGAATTATGATATCTCCAAGAATGATTTTACTGTTGTGGGCATTGGTGATATGGCTGGCGACGTGTTCGGTAATGGCATGCTGTTATCTCGACACATTAAGCTGGTAGCCGCCTTTAACCATCTGCACATTTTTATCGATCCCAACCCCGATGCTGAAACCAGTTTCATTGAGCGGAAACGTCTGTTCGATTTGCCGCGTTCAAACTGGACCGACTACAACAGCAAACTGATTTCAAAAGGTGGCGGTGTCTTTAACCGAAACGCCAAATCCATTCCGGTCAGCAAGGAAATGCAAAAGGTTTTTGACATCAAGGCTGACAGCATTGAACCCAATGAGCTGATCCGAGCGGCACTGAGAGCGAAAGTAGATTTGTTATGGAGTGCCGGGATAGGTACCTTTGTGAAAGCGTCTTCAGAAAGTCACACCGATGTCGGCGACAGGAACAACGATGCTACCCGTGTTAATGCGCGGCAACTGCGCTGCAAGGTAGTAGGAGAGGGCGGTAATCTTGGCCTGACTCAGCTGGCACGTATTGAATATGCCATGCGCGGCGGATTGATTTACACCGATTTTATTGACAACTCCGGTGGGGTAAGCTGCTCTGACAAAGAAGTGAACATCAAAATCCTGTTAAATGCGATCGTCAGCAGTGGTGACCTGACCTTTAAACAGCGAAACACACTCTTGAGCGAAATGACCAATGAAGTGGCTTCACTGGTTTTACGTGAAAACGTGCTGCAGACGCGGGCAATCAGTCTGACCGTCACTCAGGGATTGCGTTCAATTGATTTGCACAGCCGTTATATCAACGAGATGGAGCGTACGGGCAAAATTGACCGGGCGGTCGAGTTTATTCCCGATGACAAGCTGATTCTCGAAGGCAAGCTGTCTGGTAAGGGCTTAACCGCTCCTACCATTGCGGTTCTGCTTTGTTACAGCAAAACCCTGCTTAAAGAGGAGATTCTGTCATCCGATGTCCCTGAAGATCCTTATTTGAAAAAGCTTCTGGTCAGTTACTTCCCACAACCATTGCAGAGCAAATTCAGCAAGGAAATGGAAAATCATCCGCTTAAGCGTGAAATCATTGCCACAAGCCTGAGTAACGTAATCATCAACGAGATGGGATTCTCTTTCGTATTCCGTATGCGGGAAGAAACAGGGGCTCCAGTGTCGGCAATTATCCGTGCCTACATGATCGCCCGTCGCGTGCTGGATATTGACGCCGTATGGGCTGGAATGGAAAAAATGGAATCCATTATCAGTTCCGATAAGCAAACCGAACTGGTTATGCAGTATGTTCGTCTGTTGCGTCGAGTAACCCGCTGGTTCCTGCGGACACAGCGTACACGCTTGAATATCAGCAAGGCGGTTAAGCTGTTCGTGCCAGGCGTCATCGAGCTGAAAAAATCGATCCCGGCTGTATTGGGCGAAGGAAACCGTGCGCTGTATGAGGAATTTTTCAATCAGTATTGCTCCATGGGCATTGCTCCTGAGTTTGCGCATGAGCTGACGTTGCCCAGAGCCTTGTTTTCTGCAATGGATATCATCGACGTGGCGCATAATCTGGGTATCAGCGTGCCTAAGGTAGCGCAGATTTATTTCCATATCGGTGACTTCCTGTCTCTGGCATGGATTCGCATGCAGGTGATTATTCATCCCACGGAAAACAACTGGGAAGCCTTGTCGCGCGAAGCTTTACGGGATGATCTTGACTGGCAGCAAAGACAGCTCACTGCAGGAATTATCGGTCTGGATGATAAAAACAATCAGGATTATATGCTTTGTTTTGAACTCTGGTCGAAAACACATGCGGCCCTGATCGAGCGATGGCATAAGATTCTGGCTGATCTGCGCTCAACGCCCATATTAAACTACACGATGTTTTTTGTGGCGATAAGAGAGCTGCTTGATCTGACACAGACCACGATGCAAATGCTGGAAAAAGACGCTGTTTCCTGATCACGAACATGGCCTGAAAAGTGAAAATACTTTCCAGGCCATGGTGTTCAATGTTATATGATGATTTTATTACACGGTGGGCAATAGGTTTATGCAGAATGAAACAGTTTTTTATACTATTTTCCTGATTTTTGCTGGTGCTGCTGTTTTTTCAACGATTGTACTGTATACGAGGCAGTCGCTGCTGGTTGCTTATATTCTTCTGGGTGCCGCTCTGGGTCCATGGGGTTTAAAGCTGGTTTCCGACATCAGCATTGTGCAGCAGGTAGGTGATGTAGGTATTGTGTTTCTGCTCTTTTTACTGGGTTTGCATCTGCAACCACAAAACCTGGTGCACATGCTGAGAAAAATCACCTGGATAGCCGTTATCAGTTCGCTGCTGTTCGCCATTATTGCCTATGCGATTGGAATATGGTTTGGATTATCGAAAACAGAGGCCTGCGTACTGGGCGCCTCCATGATGTTTTCCAGTACCATTATTGGTTTGAAATTATTGCCAACCACCATTTTGCATCACCAGCACACTGGCGAGGTGATGATAAGTGTACTTCTTTTGCAGGACATTATTGCGATTATCGTTCTGATTCTGATTAACGGAGCCCAATCAGACGGTGGTTTGAGTGTACATGACTTCTTGCTGGTCGGTATCGCATTGCCTTTGCTAATCCTCTTCGCCTTTGCTTTTGAACGCTACGTCCTGGTTAAGCTGCTGGCTCGATTTGACCGTACTCAGGAGTATGTATTTCTATTATCCATCGGCTGGTGCCTTGGTTTATCGATGCTCGGTGAGAAAATGGGGCTGTCTGAGGACATCGGGGCCTTCGTTGCAGGCGTGGCGCTGGCATCCAGTCCTATCTCCCTCTATATTGCCGAAAGTCTGAAACCATTGCGGGATTTTTTCCTGGTGATGTTCTTTTTCTCCATTGGCGCAACATTTAATTTTGACTTTGTCGCTCAGGTTGTTTACCCAGCCTGTATTCTCGCCGCACTTATGCTGACACTGAAACCGTTGCTGTTTAAGTATCTGCTTGTAAAATCTGGAGAAAAGGGAGCCGTTGCGAAAGAGGTTGGTTTTCGACTCGGACAGGCCAGTGAATTCTCCCTTCTGGTTGCAAGTATTGCATATAGTACTAAACTGATATCTGATGTAGCGTCTAATCTAATACAGGCCACAACCATTTTGACCTTTATTGCCTCATCTTATTTGGTGGTATTAAAATACCCGACGCCAATCGCCCTGTCGGATAACATGCGTAAGGATTAAACATGAAACTGCTGGTTATTATTCTTTGTCTGCTGAGTGAGCGCTATCTGGTTCATGCGATTTCTCATCGCAGGTTTTACTGGTTTGGCGACTACATGGGCATGGTTAACCGTGTCCTTACCGAGGACCGGATGCTGTCAGGTGCCTGGACGGCACTTGCCCTTGCGGTGCTGCCGATTGTTTTGTTTGTGGCCCTGATTTTATATTTTCTGTCTGACGCGCTGTTTGGTTTTATCGGTCTGCTGCTGAATCTGGCGATTTTTTATTATTGCCTGGGACCGGATAACTCATTTTATCCCGTTCACAAACCCGGGGACGAGGGAAATGAAGAGATGTCAGCTGGCCATTATCTTGCCAGTGTAAACAATCAGCTGTTTGCCGTCATATTCTGGTTTATTGTGGCAGGACCACTGGCAGTTCTGGGTTATCGCCTTGTATATCTTTGTCGCGATCAGGAGAAAACACGCTCTGCTGCCATCATCCTTTCATCCTGGCTGGACTGGATAACCAGTCGTCTGACCCTGCTTTTGTATATGCTGGTCGGAAATTTCCAGCGTGGGTTTAATTATTATTCAAAAATGTTTTTTAGTTCACCCGCCAACAATGAAACCATGTTGAGCGAAGGTGGTTTACTGGTTGCACACACAGAAGGGGAGGAACAGGTGACTCTGGCCTACGCACAGAATCTGGTCGAACATGCCCTGATTGTGTGTCTGGTCTTCCTGGCCTTTTTTACGCTGGTAGCCTGGCTGTGATGTTTATCATTAATTCGCGAGTATAATAAAAATGACCAATTTGATTCGAGTGGCGCTGGCTGTCTGTCTTGTTATGATGGCCGCCTGCACGGTACAGACGAATACGATCCAGACCCGTTCAGCCATACAGAGCTGTACGGCCTCCTGCGAGCAACGCGCAGCACAGTGCAACAAGACCTGTCGTAACAATTGTCAGCAATGTCAGGCGCACGTGGCACAGATGACCGCAAAGGATTACAGTCGCTATGTACATGAACAATCAGTGAAAGGCGGCTTTATCGCCCGCAATTTCAATTCCTATCGGGATCCATTACAATGCCGCAAAGTTACCTGCAATTGCCGCGCTGACTACCAGATCTGCGTGCAATCCTGCGGTGGTGTGGTTAAGAAACAGCTGCAGGCAGCTCCCTATTGCCAATAAATATTGAACAACGAGGAACACACTCATGGTGAAGGCACAAACAAACGATATCGATCCAGTAGAAACCCGTGAATGGCTGGACGCCTTACATGCCATAATAGCTTCGGATGGCAGCGAACGTGCTTCCTTTATTCTTCAGGAATTGCTGAATATGGCGAATGCCGAAGGCGTCGGGCTGCAAAACTCACTGACCACGCCCTATCGCAATACCATTCGTGCGCACGAAGAAGATTTAATTCCACCCGATGAAGGCATGAGCAAGCGCATCAGTGCTTTGATTCGCTGGAATGCTGTTGCGATGGTGCTGAGGGCAGGTAAGCATGCACCTGAGCTGGGTGGCCATATTGCCTCATACGCCTCTTCCTCAACCCTGTACGAAACCGGGTTTAATCATTTTTTCAAAGGCAGCAACAGCGAACATTGTGGTGATTTGCTTTATATACAGGGACATTCATCGCCAGGAATCTACGCACGTGCATTCCTTGAAGGGCGTCTGTCCGAGCAGCAGCTGGCAAATTTCCGTCAGGAGGTCGAAACCGATGGTCTGTCTTCATATCCACATCCCTGGCTGATGCATGATTTCTGGCAGTTCCCAACCGTTTCTATGGGCCTTGGGCCCTTGCAGGCGATTTATCAGGCGCGCTTTCTCAAATACCTTGAAAACCGTAATCTGATCAAGACTGAAAACCGTAAGGTCTGGGCGTTTCTGGGTGATGGCGAAATGGACGAGGTCGAGTCAGTCGGTGCTTTGTCGATTGCGGCACGTGAAAAGCTGGATAACCTGATTTTTGTCGTCAACTGTAATTTACAGCGGCTTGATGGCCCTGTTCGCGGAAATGGCAAAATCATTCAGGAACTGGAAGGTGTGTTCCGTGGTGCCGGCTGGAATGTCATCAAGGTCATCTGGGGTACCCGCTGGGACAATCTGTTTGCCCGTGATAAAACAGGCATTATGCAAAAACGCATGGAAGAATGCCTGGACGGTGATTATCAGGCATACAAAGCCAACGATGGGGCCTACGTGCGCGAACACTTCTTTGGCCAGTACCCTGAGCTTAAAAAAATGGTTGAGCACATGTCAGACGATGACATCTGGCGTCTGAACCGTGGTGGTCATGACTCACAGAAAGTATTCGCAGCCTATGCCAAGGCAGTATCCAATAAAGGAACACCGACGGTTATTCTGGCCAAAACCATCAAAGGATATGGTATGGGTGCTGCCGGTGAAGGGCAGAACATCACTCATCAGCAGAAAAAAATGAGTATTGAACAACTGCGTGCCTTCCGTGACCGTTTCAGTATTCCAATCAGTGATGAACATATCACAGACATCCCATTTTACCGCCCGGCAGATGACAGCCCAGAAATTCAATATCTTCGTAAGCAGCGTGAAGCGCTAGGTGGTTATCTACCAGCTCGAAACACGGAATTTGAATCATTACCCATCCCTGACTTATCCGCTTTTTCAGCTGTAACCAAAGGAACCGGTGATCGTGAGATCTCCACCACCATGGCCTTTGTCCGCATTCTGACGACGCTGCTGAAAGAAAAGGATCTTGGGCCTCGAATCGTTCCTATCGTACCGGATGAGTGCCGTACCTTTGGAATGGAAGGTCTGTTCCGCCAGATTGGAATTTACTCACCAGTAGGGCAGTTATATACGCCCGTTGATCGCGAGCAGGTCATGTACTATCGTGAAGCCCGCGATGGACAGATTCTCGAAGAAGGGATTAACGAAGCCGGCGCATTCTGCTCATGGATAGCTGCGGCTACGTCCTACAGTTCTAACAGACTGCCGATGGTTCCTTTCTACATTTACTACTCCATGTTCGGCTTCCAGCGCATTGGTGATCTGGCCTGGGCAGCCGGCGACATGCAGGCACGCGGCTTTTTACTTGGCGGAACGGCTGGCAGAACCACACTGGCCGGGGAAGGATTACAGCATCAGGATGGGCATAGCCATTTAATGGCGTCCATGATTCCTAACTGCGTTGCCTACGATCCCACCTACGCCTACGAGTTAGCCGTGATTATTCAAAACGGTCTGAAACGTATGTTTGTTGATCACGATAACGTGTTTTATTACATCACGGTTATGAATGAAAACTACACGCATCCAGATATGCCGGAAGGTGTGGAAGAGGGGATTCTGAAGGGTATTTACCATCTGCAATCCACCGGAGGCGGTAAAAAAGGTAAAAGCAAAGGTCATGTCCAGTTGCTGGGCAGCGGTACCATTCTGCGAGAAGTGATTGCAGCCGCAGCACTTCTGGAAAAAGACTACGGTGTTACAGCCGATATCTGGAGTGTGACCAGTTTCAGTGAGTTACGCCGCGATGGTATTGACGTAGAGCGTTATAATCGAATGCACCCAGAGTCGACACCACGGCAGAGCTATGTCAGCCAGATGTTGTCAGATACAACAGGCCCTGTCATTGCTGCAACAGACTATATGCGTCTGCATGCCGATCAGATACGTTCTTATCTCGATAAGCGATTTATTGCCCTGGGTACCGATGGCTATGGCCGCAGCGATACACGAGAGCGCCTGCGCCATTTCTTTGAGGTAGATGCCCGTTTTGTCGCCCTTGCCGCATTGGATGGGCTGGTTCAGGACGGTACCTTACCGAAATCTGTGTTGGTGGATGCCATGAGTCGTTATGGCATAGATGGCGACAAACCCAATCCGGTGACGATCTGATTAACAGGCATCGGAAATTAATTGAGGTTTATTATGGCAGATGAAATAAAAATTACGGTTCCTGATATTGGCGGAGCAAGCCAGGTTGATGTGATTGAGTTACTGGTAAAACCTGGCGACACCGTGCAGGTTGATACCCCTTTGATTATGCTGGAGTCAGACAAGGCCAGCATGGAGATCCCGTCCCCTTTTGCTGGAACGGTAGTGGCGCTGTCGGTTAAAACAGGTGACAAGGTGTCCGAAGGTGATCTGATATTAACCCTTGCACAGGAAGCCGCCAGTCAGGCGCCGGTTGAGAGCAAAACGCCAGAGCAGCCCGTCGCTGATAAAAAAGAAGAGACACTTGTGGCGATACCTGCGCCAACCGCAACGCAATCGCAGTCTGTCGATGTCTGTATTCCAGATATTGGTGGTGCTACCGATGTTGATGTGATTGAAATTATGGTGAAAGCAGGTGACAGCGTAGAAAAAGATCAGGCGCTTGTTACGCTCGAGGGTGACAAGGCAACAATGGATATTCCCTCGCCCATGGCAGGAAAGGTTCAGCGCGTACTTATTAATATAGGTGACAAGGTTGCACAGGGCAGCATGATTCTGGTGCTGGACACAGAGCAGTCTACAGAAATAGAAACGAAGCCAGAAGCACCGGTGAAGGCTGCCGGGCCCGTTGATGCGCCAGTGGCAAGAACAGAAACAGTCGAAAGAATAGTGGCCGATATTACCGAAAATGTTAATGCTGCCATGATACAGGCAGGGCCTTCCGTTCGTCGTCTGGCCCGTGAGTTTGGTGTGGATTTAAGCCAGGTCAAGGGAACGGGACGTAAATCACGTATCACGACAGAAGACGTTCAGGCCTGGGTCAAGGCTCGTTTATCTGAAAAACCAGCCGCAGCTGGCGGTTTTGCCATGCCTCAGGCTCCTGTTATTGATTTCAGCAAATTTGGACCTGTCGACATCAGGCCATTGAATAAAATCAAGCGCCTGACCGGTGTTAATGTGCATCGCTCCTGGATCACAATTCCGCATGTTACGCAATTCGACGAGGCCGATATTACCGAGCTGGAAGCTTTCCGAAAATCGGAGTCTGAAGCTGCCGCGCAGGCTGGTTATAAATTAACGGTTCTTGCGTTTGTAACCAAAGTAGTCGCTCTGGCCCTGAAGAAATTCCCTCAGTTTAACTCGTCTCTTGATGCGAGTGGCGAGAATTTAATTTATAAAAACTTTGTGAACATTGGTATCGCTGTTGAAACACCCGATGGTCTGGTTGTGCCTGTCATCAAACAGGTTGATCAGCTGTCGATCGGCGGAATTGCCATGGAAATGGCGCGTCTCAGCAAAAAAGCGCGTGAGAAAACCATGACACCAGCCGATATGAGTGGTGGTTGTTTTACCATATCCAGTCTGGGAGGCATTGGTGGCACGGCGTTTACGCCTATTGTCAACAGTCCCGAAGTGGCGATACTGGGGCTTTCCCGATCCAGCATCAAGCCGGTTTACGATCAAAAGGAATTTAAGCCACGTCTGATGCTGCCCTTATCCCTGTCCTATGATCACCGTGTTATTGATGGTGCAGAAGCGGCACGATTTACGCGATACATCGCGGATCTGCTGGCTGATATTCGCCGAATCATACTATAGGCAGTATGTGTGAAAAGAGTGACGGTAGCTGCCAGCGGACGATAGACTGCCATCTATATTGAAATGTTATGTGTTTATAAATGAGGCAAGTGATGAGTGAAACAATAAAAGCAGATGTTGTAGTGATTGGAAGTGGTCCTGGTGGATACACGGCGGCATTTCGTGCTGCTGACCTGGGTAAAAGCGTTGTTCTGGTTGAGCGTTATGACAACCTCGGCGGCGTGTGTCTGAATGTTGGCTGCATTCCCTCCAAGGCACTTCTGCATATTGCCAGAGTTGTAGACGAAGCTCATGAAATGGCAGAGCAGGGTGTGACGTTTGGCGCTCCTCAGTTTGACAACAAAAAACTGGTTGCCTGGAAAAACTCTGTTGTCGGTAAATTAACAGTGGGTATCAAGGCTCTGGCCAAAGCTCGTAAGGTTACTGTTGTGACAGGAACTGCCCGTTTTTCTGGCACTCATCAGGTCAGTGTTGAAAACAAGGGGACAACGACGCTGGTTGATTTTCAGCAGGCGATTATCGCAGTTGGCAGCGAGTCTGTTAACCTGCCGTTTATTCCTGAGGATCCACGCATTTTCAGCTCGACTGGTGCGCTGGAGCTGGCTGATATCAAAGGCGATCTGCTCGTTCTTGGTGGTGGTATTATTGGTCTGGAAATGGCAACTGTGTATTCGTCACTGGGCGTCAAAGTGACCGTTGTCGAGTTCATGGATCAGTTAATCCCTGCGGCTGACAGTGATCTGGTCAGCGTTCTGCAAAAACGCATGCAGAAAAAAGGCATAACCTTCCTTCTGAAAACCAAGGTAACCGCAGTTGAGGCGAAAAAAGACGGTATTTATGTGTCTATGGATGGTGAACACAAAACAGATAAGCCATTAAAATTTCAACAGGTTCTGGTTGCTGTGGGACGCAAGCCCAATGGCGGCATGATTGACGCCGACAAAGCGGGTGTCAAGGTCGATGAGCGTGGGTTTATTGCTGTTGATAAGCAGCAACGTACCAATGTTGATCACATTTTCGCAATTGGTGACGTGGTTGGGCAGCCCATGCTGGCGCATAAAGCCATTCCTGAAGGCAAAGTGGCAGCAGAAGTGATTGCTGGCATGAAACATGTGTTTGATCCTGCCTGCATCGCCAGCGTAGCGTACACAGACCCTGAACTCGCCTGGGCTGGTGTTACTGAAAAAGAAGCCAAAGAAAAAGGTATTGCCTGTGAAAAAGCGGTTTTCCCCTGGGTTGCCAGTGGGCGTGCCTTAAGTATGGGACGTGAAGAAGGGATGACCAAACTGTTGTTTTGTAAAGACAGCAAACGATTGATTGGTGCCGGTATTGTCGGTGTGAACGCGGGTGATTTAATTTCTGAAACGGCTCTTGCGATTGAAATGGCCTGTGACGTTGAGGACATTGCACTCACAATTCATCCGCACCCCACGCTGTCAGAAACCATTATGCAGGCTGCCGAAATGTTTGATGGTACGATTACAGATTTGTTTTTACCTAAAAAGAAAAAATAACGCAATACGTCGTCCCCGCGCAGGCGATGGCGACGTAATTTTGTCTTATACGGTATGAGTTACCTCAGATTATCCTTAGCCTGACGGCCGTGTGCTTGAGTCCGAAAAAGACAGGCCGCCAGGTAATATAACTAACCAGGGCCAGTATCATGCATATTATCAGACCTATGCAACTTGGAGATGTTGATCGGGTTCATAAAATTGAACTGGCTGCGCATCGCGCTCCGTGGAGCAGAACAATTATCAAGGACTGTGTTTTGGTTGGCTACGATTGTCGCGTTCTGGAGCAGATTGATTTTCGTGGAAAGATGATTGTTGGATATATTATCAGCCGCTACAGCGAAAATGTATGTCATATTCTGAACCTTTGTATTGATGTATCTCAGCAAAAAAAAGGCCTTGGTAAATTTTTACTGAAAACAGTTCTTGGCTCACTGAAGCGTAAGGATATAGACAACATTATATTAGAAGTTCGGCCAACAAATCTTGCGGCGATTGCGCTGTATGAGGGTTTCGGTTTTCAGCATGATGAGATAAAAAGAAATTATTATAAAGACGAAAACGGAACAGAGGACGCTTTGTTATTGAGAAAAATACTCTGACACAGATCCTGAAGGCGGGTTTACGATAGTCGGAATAAAAATATTTTTGAGATAAGGACAATAACAATATCTTTACATACACAAAGCAGGCGGTGATATAATCACTTAAGCTCTCAGTTCAGGTTTTTTATGCGCGTACCTTTTTTACCTTATCAGGAAACAGCCGTCTCTCCGCCACCCAGCCTGTTACCGTGGCTGGTTCATACGGGTCCACTGACAGCCAGACTTAAAAAGCTCAGAGGACAGACGCGTTTACAGGTCATCAGGCAGCACTGGCGGTCAACCAACTGGTGGGATCAACAGGTCCTGGGTCTGCAACACCATCGAATTCTCCAGCGTGACATTCTGATGTTCAGCCATCAGGCACCCTGCTGGTTTGCGCGCAGTATGATACCGGAGCCGGTTTTCACTGCCAATCGTGATGTCTTCGACCGCTTACAGTATGAGGCCCTTGGTGATATCGTGTTCAGTCACGATCACGTTGAACGCAGCTCATTGGATTACTACCCATTATTTCCAGACTCGATTGAATATTACTGGCCCGAGCGCAGTTTTGTTAACCAGGCACCTGTCATGTGGCTACGCCTGTCCACCTTTACCATACGCAGACATTATCCATTTTTTCTGACTGAGCTCTTTCTGCCTGAATGGGTGGACTCACTGACATGAGTCTTAAGGCCTGTTGGCGGTTATCACGTTTTCACAAACCCGCTGGAACCTTCCTGCTCTGGGCGCCAACTGCATGGGCTCTGTGTCTTGCGAATCAAGGCCAGCCCTCCTGGACTTTGCTGCTGTTGTTTCTGGCCGGCACAGTAATCATGCGTGCAGCAGGCTGCGTGATGAACGATATTGCAGATCGTCATATCGATGGTCACGTCAAACGGACCAAAAATCGACCCCTGGCAAGCGGTGAACTGAGCCTGTCTCAGGCATTGGTCTTGCTGTCTTTTTATCTGCTGCTGGCCTTGCTTATTTTGTTACAGCTTCCATCGGAATGTGTCGTGTACGCTGTTTTGTCCTTGCTGGTGACCTTTGTTTACCCATTTTGTAAGCGTTTTATTGCAGCGCCACAAATGGTGCTGGGAATTGCCTTTTCGATGGGTATACCTATGGCTTACGCCGCTTCATTTGCTCAGTTTGACCTGTCCATGCTGGCTCTGCTGTGCATAAACTATTGCTGGATAGTCGCATACGATACGCAGTATGCCATGGCTGACAGAGCCGATGATCTGCTGATTGGGGTCAAATCAACCGCTATTCTGTTTGGTCGTTACGATACGCTTATCATTGCCATATTACAGGGAATATGTCAGTTACTCTGGCTTATTCTGGCCTGGTCCCGGCATTTTTCCGGTTTGTTTTATGCGTTCTGGCTTATTGGAACCCTGATTTTTATATATCAGCAGCGTCTTCTGACACGAGCAAGTGATGAACGCTGCTGGCAGGCTTTTGCGAGTAACAGCTGGTATGGACTTATCATGTGGGCAGGTGTATCTCTGGCGTGAAACACAGGGTATATTTGTATATCAATACTAAAGGGATGTTTGCAATGAAAAAATACCTGCTGATACTTGGCTTATTGAGTGCCGGAAATGCTTGTTCTTCCCCCTGGGTTTTTGATATCGCTCCTTATCTTTGGGCAACCAGCCTGAACGGTGATGTTTCAAGGGGGCATAAAAATCTTCATGTGTCTGAAAGTTTTATTGATTTGCTTAAATACCTCGATTTTGGTGGCATGTTGTGGCTTGACGCTCACAAAGATCGCGTTGGTTTTTATTTTGATGGTTTCTATACCAAACTGTCTGATTCAGGAGAAGTCCGCAGCACGGCAGTCAGCGCCGTCAGCAAAATGACGATCGATAGCGCAGGGGTAACGTATCGAGTTTATGGCGAGCTGGGTGTAGGCCTGTCTATCGAGCCATTCATCGGCGCACGCTACACCGCAACGAATACGTCTGTAGACGTTAGTTTCTTTGGCGTCGGTTTGAAAGAACACTGGACGGACGCGCTTATTGGCTCGCGAGTGAATTACAGTTTCAATCCCGCTTTTAATGTGGAAGGGCGCGCCGATTACGGTCAGGGCGATCGCTCCAACAGCTACAACCTCAGCCTGCTTGGCGGTTATCAATCACCCAATCACTTTAAACGCACACGCTTTTTTCTTGGTTATCGGTTTTTACATCAGAACTACGGCCACGGCGAAGGCACAGACCTGTATCGTTGGAAAATGAATATCTACGGGCCGGTAGCTGGTTTTCGTGTACGGTTTTAGAAACAGCCGCTTCTTTATGCTCCCGCCTCAGAATGGCCTGGGAGCTTCTATACATCATGTTAACAGAAAGCATTCCTGAATTTTTTAATGATTATCCCAGATTGAATCAGAGCGCATATTTATCTGTTTACATCGAGCTGTCTTCCCTCCCGCTCAAGGAAGTTGAGAGGAGGGCGTATCGGGATGGTCATTAAAGTTAGCTTAGGTGGCCTGTTAATCCTCTACTTTTGATATCAGTTATATATGGGGATTACTACGGTTTTCTAAACTTTAGCCCATACTCCTCTAATGTTTTTTCAGAAGCACCACCAGGATTTCTTGCCGCGCGAATATCTAACATCCGGAAAACCCTCCGGCGATAGTCTATCGGAGCCATCCCTCTTTTACTATTATCAAATATGTCATGGCTGGCATTAAAAAATCCGGCTTGTGATTTATAATATTTTTTCAAACCTTCGATATCAACCGTCATTCGCCAATGTCTTATCTGCTCATTACATTCTTCAATCGGAGATAATTGACGCGGAATTTCCGGTTGAAATGCTTGTGCGGATAACATGCTCATGATCGCATCGTCCCTGATCGATCGTAAGCGTCTTTCTTCCTGTTTGGCTCGTTCCAATTGCTGCGCCCTATACTCCCTTTCCTCTCTTTCTCTCTCTTCTCTTTTTTGTTGAGTGACAATTTTATGTTGATATTCAATTATTTCTCTTTGTTTCTGTTCAAGCCAGTAATCCGGCATAATTGACTCCTTATAAATATAAATGTTTCTTATGACACACAGGCAAAAATTGAATAAATATCGCGCACACCTATCGTTATTTCGCTACTTATCCCTTCTGTAAACCAGGGGTTGTTGACCATTGCTCTCCATCAGCCTACGTACCGCGCTTTATGCGCGGTATCCAGACAATATTGAGTAATTCCCGGAATCTTATTGCAAACCTGGACCCCGCGAACGAGTCGCGGGGCGTAGGGATCTGAATTGTCAACATGCTCTAGCATTTAATAATAATATTTTTGCTGTTGTTTTTCATCCGGTATTTTTTCTGGTCAGGCAGGTGCTGTTTGCAGGCTGGCCTGCCATGCAGGTTTAGATAGACAACTGAGCCAGCATTGCCTGCACCAAACGATTCCAGCAATATTTGTGAGTGTTAAATGTACGGCAAATAACACGGGGGAAGTCAGGATACGTGTGCAAATGGGTCACTTCACTTTTAAAACAGGCCTGCAGCCCTTGCTACATATGGGCTACAGCCTTTTTTCATAGAAATAAATTAGAAGGGGGGAAATCAAGGTACTTATATAATAAGGACTTTGAACATTTAAAATCGCTTATAACCCTCTGACTACATAGGATGCAGAATTTTTTTATAAAATTGACTATGAATTAAAACGCACCCAAAGTCGTAGCTTTCTACCGATATAATCCCATATAATAAAACGCTAATCACTTCCACGTCTTGCTCAAAGACATTTTTGTATGGTTTAAGTTATGCCAAAAGAGTTACGACAATTTATCACGTTTCTGGTATTCGTTGTATCTTCAATGACTTATTCTCGAGCGACAATAGATGAGCTACCAGACGCAGCTCGGGATGCTTATTGGTTATATATTTTCGGCTTGGCATTTCTTGCTGGTTGTTGTGAGTCCATTGAGGTATACGATCATCTATTTCCGGCGCAATATGATGAATCTAATGATGCAAATGAAGGTCATAAACAACAATCATTACTTCAGACTGCAAAAACGAGTGATATTATAGTCGTATCGACGGGCTTGATGTTACTTGTACCGCCATTAGCCATGTGTGGATGGGCGCATCGTTTACAAGGTAGTTTGTTGGCCAGCTCATTAGGAATACACAATAATGAATTTTTAGGGTTGGTTTTTGCTGCACCTGCGTTAATAAAGTTTTGTGCTATCTCGGTACCGCACCTTTTCCACACCCTGAATGGTACACGTGAACATTATAGCCTGAGTGTAACGAATAGTGAGATAACTGGGAGGGCACCAAGCTCATGGCCTCCTTTAAAATGGTGGTTGATGTTGGCAGTAATGGTGTATCTGCATTTACCAGAAGGACAATTAATCGCCGCCCCAATTAACCAGGAGTTTTCCAGGCGTCTCGCTGTATATGGTTTTGCCATAGCTGAGTCTGTTCCTCATCTTAATCAAATGGAACAATTACCCAATAATATTGCCAACATGCTTAGGCGTGGTGATTCATCTTCTATGATTTTATCATTAGGCATTGGAGCTTTGGCAGGCGTTGCGCATGCCTCTCAAGCTCTGCTTGCAGCCATTGCGACCAGAGTAGATTATACTGCCTGGTTTGGGCCGTTGGTTGAGTTTGTAATTGGATTTAGTGAGGCACAGCAACACGCCGTTCCAGCCGCAAGAAGACTGTATCGTTCTACTTTTTTCAACTCAAGACCTCCTCTTGAAATAAAAGCAAGCGCTTCAATTCAACCCGAAAGCGCCATTAACACAGACATCCCGAGATTAGTTTGATGCAAAAAATAGAAGCAGCCTTAACATTATTTCTGACTTACCTGCTGTTTATTATCAAACTTATCGCTCGCTATATTGATCTCAATACCATCCAAAACGGGCTTTTTGCCACAGCCAGTGCCGGCGTTTATGCTCATACCCTGCAACAGCACTACCAAGAGGAAGAAGATATATACTATGCTCATGCCCGTGCAGCCGGCGCCGTTTTGAAAGTAGTATTTCCACTCGTTTTTATACCTACTCTCCGAGTACTTAACCACACTTTTCATCAGTTATCTGCAACAAAACCCATCGCTCAACGTATCAATCGTTTTTCCAGTCACAAAGTTTTGGCAACTGGCATGATGGTTTTTACCGGGATCCATGCTACGGCACATATACTTAATACTACTCAGCGGGATAATATCGATTTTTCAGATCGAGAATGGCTGACTGGTTTTAGCATGGTGGCATTAGTAATGCTGCCTGTGGGTGGTATGTATTTTTTGCGTAATAAAATAAGCACGCGTTTCAGTTACTACTCGCAATTTTTACTGCCACATCAATTGGGTTGGTGGGGGTTGACACTTGGCTTCGGTTTTCATACTAACGATTTGAGACTATTACCAATTTCGCTCATTATATTAAGCGGGTTTACCCTTGACAGACTTTTAGAGTGGTCAAAAAGTAGTACCACAACGGTTCATTCTATTGAATCGATACATCAACGCATGATGGTCTTGACTCTGAAAAAACCACAACATTATCAAAACAAACCCGGCGATTATGCCATGTTGGCAGCGCCATGGTTTAGTTATTTTTTTAATGCCGTGCATCCTTTTACCATTGCCAGCGGCAATGATGACAACTACATTCGATTCATTATTAGTGAAAATGGTGTTTGGACACGTCAGTTAATCAAAAATTTGACTATTGGTAGCAAAATCCAACTTACCTCTTCCTTTCCATCTCACCTTACCCTTTCCAAATTCACCAATACGCAATTTATGTTAATTACTTCTGGTAGTGGGCTTGCCATGACGGCCGCTTTTTTGAATTATTTTCATAGCATGAGTATACAGAGCCTTTATCTGGCAATCTACCACTCAACCAGAGAAATTCAAGAGTTAAGATTTCTTCTTCAGCTCATAAGGGAATCCAAGGTTGAAGTGAATAGAATTCAATTTAACATTACAGCAACTTCAAAAGATTTATCAACTTTGGAAAACCTCAACATTCCTGTTGTCATTGAAACAAACCGATTAAACCCACAAACAAACGTGTCATTAAAACAGTTTAAAGGTCATTTGTTCTTTTGTGGCAATAACAATATCGCCCGTGACTTGCAATTAACTTGCCAAAACAATAGTGAACAAACATTACATATTGAACATTTCTAATGGAGCATTCACTATCGTATGGTCGCATTCGTGGTTAAACTGAGCCGAGATTCACTGCCTGATTCAGCAGTGCCAAACAAACGGTATATATTATAATACTCTCCCTGTTTACAATCGGTTGCTTTTGAGGATTTTTCATAGGCATCATGTAATCTAAAGACCATATAAGAAATGGTAATACTAAGCGCAATAGGCCAAGAAATAGCACTCGTTGTAATGATAAAAGCAGTTGCTATTGTATTTAAAATTAATGCCATCCAGAAATTGGTTTTAACTTGATTATATTCATGGTTTAATTCTATTAACAGATCCCGATGATGCTCATCATTCAAGATTTTACCATTCGCTACTTCACGCTGAACAGCAATAATTGCGGAACAACATATTCGCTATGGAAAAAAAGGTGGTATCGCCTACCGGCATATAGCTGATAATTACATAGCATTATTTTCAACATTTATTCAATGTGGGGTATGGGAAGCCATACATATTATCGATGGCTTATTAAAAAACGCATCTGAGGTGCAACCCAATATCGTCCACTCAGATACACAAGGCCAATCTTTACCAGTTTTTGCCTTTGCTTATTTGCTTGGAATTGAGTTAATGCCGAGGATTCGCAATTGGAAGGATTTGAATTTGTATCGTGTGGATAAAAAAACAAAGTACATGAATATCGACTCGATGTTTTGTGAGGCTGAAATTGACTGAGAACTTTTGGAAACACATTGGCAAGACTTAATGCAAGTGATCATCTCGGTAAAATTGGGGAAGGTATCTTCCTCATTTATTCTGTCCAGGCTTAACTCATATAATAACCAAAACAGACTGTATAAAGCATTTCAGGAGCTGGGCAAGGTGAAAAGATTTGAGACAAACCATTACGGCAACAACAAATAAAATTGAGTCTTACCATACACTTGAAGACTGGATAAGGTTTGGCTCAAGATACCTGGTTGCGTAAAATGATCCGGATGAGATGGAAAAAGCCGTTAAGCATAATGATTTAATCGCCAATTGCATCATGTTGCAAAATGTGATTGACATCACTGATGTATGTCACGCCTTAATCGAAGAGGGTTATATGATTACCGAAGAAGATCTGAGTCATATGAGTCCTTACATAACCGAGCAGATTAAGCGTTTTGGTGAATATGTGTTGGATTTAGCGCGTCTCCCTGCCGATTTATTCGCGACAAGAGATAAGTTCTTGTTTAAAGCCAGAAATGAGGAGCTTCAATCCGTTGCATAATCGGCTATATTTGAACCACAGATTTATTTCTATGAAAAAAAGCTATAGCCCATATGTGGCAAGGGCTGCAGGCCTGTTTTAAAAGTGAAGTGACCCATATGCACACGTATCCTGACTTCCCCCGTAATGGGGTTCTATTTTCAGTGACTCCATTACTATAATAAAGTCACTGAATTTTGACTATCTTAACGGAATTGATATCTTACAGGCTCACTGCTGGGGACTGAACTTGAACTTCTGGATGTGTCACCCAGTAAGTGCGTAACATCTTGTCCACCAACAACTACTCTACCTACACTGCCGAAGAGACTCAGGCCACCAATAAATACGCTACTGGAGACGCCACCCACAACTGAGACGGGGGTTGTTCCATGCAATTCTTTTCTTCGTATTACGCCATTTTCATAGATACTACCACTTATTGTCTCAAGTGAAGCAGAAGGATGAGCTTTGCAAACCTTCACATCCCCGCTCATGGTTTTTAATAATGAGTTATAACCAACGTCTATTGCATGAATATCACCACTCATGGTATTTAATCTCGCACCTGAGCCAACATTTTCGACATGTATGTCACCACTCATTGTATTAAGAGATGCGTTGTCATGCACAAATTTAGCTTTTATGTCACCGCTCATAGTCTTTAATGTCGTATTTGAGCCAATATAACCGTCTATGTTTATCTCGTTACTTGTCGTTTTAATATGCGCGTTTTTGCCTACGCTACCGTGTATACGGAGTTCACGGCCTGAGCCTCCCATTGAAACTATACTGCCACTACTGTGGCTGTAAAATGAGACAGATGATACTACGACAGTAGATTGTGTTGGTGTTAAGCTAATATCTGATCTTTCTCCAACGTCACCGTCAATGATTAATGAACCGTCTTGAATAATGACTCTTGCTCCGGCACCTATACTACCTGTAATATGAACATCTCCTTTGTATTCAAAATGCTCATTTTCTTTTATCGCACCTATTGTTAAGGTCATTATTTATGATCTCCAGTTATTTTTTATTATTATGATTTGAAGATTTTTTGTCATTAATCGTTGCAATTTGAAAAGTTCTTTCTTGAACGAATAAATTACATCATGATAATGATGAGGAAAGTTCACACACCATGAGTTTTAAATCCTCTAAAATAATAAAATTATTTAATGGCAGACGGTACCGTATTTTTTACGGTTAAAATGAGTTGTGATTTGAGAATGAAAATGGGGCAACATGTTAATGTCATATTTTTGCACCTATATCAACGTTTCGATATCTTAGGTACAAATATTTAGAAATCCCTAGGGCGTGTTGACAATTGACCCATTGCGCCTACGTACTGCGCTTTATGCCTGAGAGATCCTCACAAAAATCAACCATAGTGGGGATTCTCCTGCTGAGCAAGGAGAGTAAACTGATAAAGCATTATTAATATATTTTCAAATTCACTTTGAACTATTTTCAATCTTTTCACCAACGCGCGTCTACCCAGAAAAACATAGGATATTGCAGAAGTAAATTTAGCTGACTGTGCTTGAAAATCAGCGGCTTTACCAATTGATTTAACAAATAGTCCAGCAATCCAGGCAGCAAACGTAGCGATGGCAGCAATAAGAAGCAGGATATTCATGCGTTGGCAAGATTGCGTCAGGCTTTTTTTAAGCCCCAGGCCATAATGCGGGCATTTTGTGTCTCTTATATTTTCCTCAATTCTCATGCGTTGCCGATAGATATTAGTAATTAATACAGGATTATATTTTGTCTCGTTAAGAGAACTTACTAAAAGCCAAGGCTCTGTGGCTGCTTTGGAATGGCGCTCACTCATTCCATGACGGCTTCTTTTTTTATCACGGGTTAGTCGATGTCGACCTTTGCTTTTGCCTTGATATAAAACAATATTTACAGGAACCTTCCCTTCCTTTGTTAACAAACAAGACCCCATATAAATCGGTTTTGAAGTCGCCTGTTCATAATAATCTGAACTTAACACCCATGTTGATATACTTTCCCTATATATCAGATTCTTATGCCGCAATCGACCAACAAAGTTCCAGCCGAGACTTAAAATGTAAGAAAACCAAGGGGCGCGGAATCCTGCATCGGTGACAATAACCGGCTTGACATGTTGTGGTAACAATCCTTTTAACCGGTTTAAAAATGATTTATGTATGGCGTGATTATTGTATTTTTCTTCGGGGTGGCATTCTTCATAAATTACGAAACATCGCCCATTCATTGAGATACTTGCGCGTAACATATAAAGATTTGTGGTTGAATTAATGCATGCCCAATCAATATGAATCCAGGGTGACTGATTTTCCTGAATAACATAAGAGGCCATTACTTCATAAAAAGATTCTCGCTCTCCTTGAAGATGGCCATTCCCCAATAACCTGTCAACCTTTTGAATATTACTACTTTCCTTGTTTGTATTAGATATTGAGCGTCCCAAGCCTGTCAAATACAGAGTATTGCTGCTAATTGCGGCTTCACAGGAAACCATTAGGCTTCTTATCCTCTTTTTATGAATTGGGGTAGTTTTTCTTTGAAGGTTTTATGTAATAATTCAACTACGTGCATGATGGTGCTCATAATATTGTCTGGAAACACTATTTGATCACAACTCATCATGCACATCAAACAAATTTATATCCTTTTCAAAACGTTATGGTCACATTTTGTGACCATCTCTCAGGCTTTATGCGCGGTATCCAGACAATATTGAGCAATTCCCGGAATCTTATTGCAAACCTGGACCCCGCGAACGAGTCGCGGGGCGTAGGGATCTGAATTGTCAACATGCTCCAGCATTTAATAATAATATTTTTGCTGTTGTTTTTCATCCGGTATTTTTTCTGGTCAGGCAGGTGCTGTTTGCAGGCTGGCCTGCCATGCAGGTTTAGATAGACAATTGTGCTGGTATTTCCTGCGACTGATTATTGCGGCACAAGTGCAGTATAAGGGCTTTAATCCCTCCCACAACAGAACCCAAAATTCCATAAAAAACCAGGGCGGTCATAAATAAGACCATAAATGTAATCGCTTCTCGCCCCCAAAAAAAAGCGTATGGGTGTTTAAGCATATTCATCAAAGTATTGGAACATGCAACATAACATGCGGCGCTGGCAGCACCTACTGCAACTACCTTCGCTTCATTAACAACTGATAAAAAAAATCGGGGTGAATTCATTATTCTTCTCTGCGGCTTTTCGCTGGCTCTACATTATAAGTATACTGCCCCTATTGTCCAGGGAACGAAATTTATTGGGTGCAATGTGGGCGCTCACGCTAATTCTACTCGTATTGTTGATTTTCCAGGTATGAATTCTGCCAATGCTTGCGAAAGTTCCGCGAGACGATTATGAAGAATTTCCTCCAGGACTGTGTGACTATGAAGCCAGTACACCGAGCCCTTGATTCTGTCCTGCAATAAGAAGTGTGTGCCAGGGGCTGTTGACAATTGACCCATTACGCCCTACTCAAATTGGGGGAGACAACTGAGCCAGCATTGCCTGCACCAAACCGCATGCTTGTGCAGCCGAGAACCTTGGGAAAAGCACGAGAGCAATCTCTTCCCGAAGAATCAGCGCTTACTTGCATCATTGGACCACGTGGTGGGTGAGAACGTCAGAAACCTGGGGATATCAGGAACTGCTAGAATGGTTTTTAACGGCTTGTTGGGAGCCAAATCCCGCGGCAATCTATGCCGCGGGATTGCTCACTCGGGCTAGGAAATCATGCGGGTCGGAGCTTGTGAAGCATCTTCAGGTTTTTGAATTGGGCTCTGAAGTCGCTGCATAAGCGTAGTCAAGTCCGCGGTTCTCACTTCATATAAGGCGGTTATTGCCGCCAAATCAGCGCGTGCAGCCCCGACGCAAGCACAGCACATGCCCGCCCGCAAGCCCCGCGCGCGAACAATCGCAAAATCAGAACCTAAGCCAAGTAACCTACTATCCCAATTCAGCCACGTAGACGAAGCCAAATGATAAAACCATAAAGAACGTGTTAAGACCTTCTCAGTAAAACCTGGCGCAGGATAAAATGAGCGGCCCGGGTTGCAATATTCGTGGCGAACATGTGCCGGCAAACTCTGTTGTGCCAAGCCTACGACCTTATGCCAGTGCGCTTCTCGCTGCGTCGAATCCCAGCCATCAAAATTATCAACATAGGTTTGAAGCGCCGTAATGAGCGGCTTAAAATCAAAGTGCTCTATTTGCGTCGTGGCTTGTGCTAATAAGTCTCCTCTTATTTCCCCCCCTTGGTCGCCTTCAGGAAGACAATCCAGCATCATAGTGTATATGTGGGTATCCATTGCCCATAGGGCATATTTAAAAGCGGTGATGCCCTGAAAATGGTTGCCGCCAATATCAGTGACGGTTCCGGTTTCCAAAAGCAGTTCAGGAAATTGGTCCAAAATGTCTTTCGCTTCATCCTGACGTCCATGCGCCACATGTTCAATCAGGGTGGCGGTTAAATGTTCCCTTAATGGCGGTAATGTGGCTACATCATTCTTGCTAAAAAGCCCCTTGTTGTTTAGAAGTACGCTATATGCTGTGCCCTTTAAACTCTTTACCGCTGTTTCTGTTGCAGCCATGATTTGATTCCAGCAATATCTGTGAGTGTTAAATGTACGGCAAATAACAAGGGTAATGCAAATTTATTTGTTATTTTATTGGGCAATCAGTCGTTGGTTGAACAGAACCCAGGATTGCTTAATGGGCAATATCTAGTTACAATGAGCCAAACTCAGTCAATTAAGGCTTAAAACAACATGTTTAGAACCCCCAGACCGTTAACAATCGAAGATTTTCGGAAAGATTTAGACAATCAAAAGCGTAAATTACGAGCATTACCGGCGAGCCAGCGAGGCCCGTTGTTTTTCAGTGACGAGATACTGAAAGATATTCCTGAGCAAGAGCAGGAAATGCTTCTACAACTGTGTACGGAGATGCTGGATACATCAGATGCAGCTCTGGCTGACGATGATAGCATCAGTGCTTTAATTGCAGACATGGACGAAGCGAGTAGGGAGAAATTTGTTGAAACGCACCCACAGTTCAAGTCTTTATTCGAGCAACATGTTGACAGAATTAAAACAGCAATGGGTTGAAATATCGTGCTTTGTACTGGACAAATTATTATTTGTCCTCTCAGCTCATCATTTGTCCTCCCCGCGCAGGCGGGGAACTGTGGTCAAATCAGGCTCGGGGCCAACTCCAGCATAGTTTCCCACCTGCGCGGGAATAACAGACCGGCGTATTGTCCAGCAGCTGATTTCCCACCGCTTAATAATACGTCTGTTATGCAGACGATGGTAAATCGGTCCGTTATGCCTTTCATGTTATTTTAACATTCCATTCCAGGCATTCCCAGGACGAATCGGCCTGCCTGCCCTCAAATAAACAAACGCCACCAGTCGCGATTTTTATTCGGTGGGTTGTGGCAAAGGCCTTAAAATCTCCGGTCAGGTAAGGGGCAAAGCGTGCGATGCCATTGCTGGTAACGACGAGAACAGTCTGACCGGCGTGATTTTGTTTTAGCTGTTCAGCAAAGTCGAACCAGGTTTGAATAATAGTTTGAGGGCTGATTCGCCAGCCATCGGGAATAATGGCTTCTTCTTCCCAGCGTTTGAGGGCTTCAGCCCCCAGGCGTTTTATAACGTCTTCTTCTGGCTGATTTTCATCTGGACCGTAATCAATTTCGTTAAATGCAGCTAATGGTTGCATCGGCAGGCTGGTGCCCATGGCACGTTGTGCCTGTTCCGCGGTCTGGATGGTTCGCTGCAGGCGGGAGGTGACAATGTAGTCGGGTATCAGCCTGTTTTCCTTAAGCCAGCAGCCCAGCTTAAACCCCTGTTGCAGACCACTTTCTACCAGAGGCAAATCAGTGCAGCCAACGCGCCTGACAACATCACCGGGAGCAAAGGTATTTCCATGACGGGCTATGATTAAGCGTGTATTCATGAATGCTCCAGAAGTTCACCATGCAGATTAATCAGAGCTTCAGCGCGGGACAGATCCTCCGGGCTGTCTATGCCGGACATGCTGGCACGATCCCGGTAGTCAACCGGGACACAGCGAAGTCTGAAACCGTTTTCCAGCAGGCGCAGCTGTTCCAGACCCTCCAGTTTTTCGTACGGGCTTTCTGGCAGTCTGCGATACTTTTCCAGCGCTTCTCGTGAGTAACCGTATAAGCCAATATGGCGATATATCGGGCTGAGATTGCTCTGCCTGCGTAGTTCCTCTTCTTTTCTCATGGCGGGAATAATCGCCTTGCTGAACCAGAAGGCATCTCCCGTGCGGTGATCAAACACGGCTGTTGTGCCGCTGAAGGGAGTTTTTTCCTTGTTTTTGCGTAAGGTATCCAGCTGCTCCCAGCTTAAGCGGGTGACAGGTGTTACGGCATCGCAGGGAGAGGCTGCGAAGGCATTAATCATGGCACTCAGAAAATCAGGTGGCGTCAACGGCGCGTCGCCCTGCATGTTGAGGATGAAATCATGTTTATCGCGAAGCTGTTCAACGGCTTCTGCAGCTCGATCAGTACCGCTGGCCGTTTCAGCGGCTGTCATGACATATTGCGCGCCAATCTGCTCGCAATGTGCTGCAATCCGATCATCGTCCGTTGCAACCAGAACGCTCACGTCTTTAATACCTTCCGCCGCTGCCTGCGACAGACGCACGACACGCTGCAACATGCTCTGCCCGTTAATCATAAGCAATGGTTTGCCCGGTAGTCGGGTTGATGCGTAGCGGGCGGGAATGATGATAGCTGTTTTCATGGAGAAACCTGTGCTTCCTTAATCAGCAAAAGTACCGGCTCATAGTGATACATTGTTTTCGCCGGAGTCTTGTTCTTTAATTCGATTGTTCGTGTGGAAAAACCCTGCAGGGCCTCGGTTATGTAATAGAGTGATGGACGACTGTTTTTCCCTGGTCGAGTCGGTTTTTCTGCAGCCAGCAAATAAGAGTTGACACTGCCTAGCCAGATGGGCTGCTGTATGTTTTTAATATGATAATTAGAGCGCCACAGGCGAAGAATCTGCAGAGGCTCATCCTGCTGAGTGTAATAAATCATGGTAAGAACAGGTTTTCTGTTGAGGTAGAGCTGCGCCATGATCGGGGTGTCCAGAGCGTTATGCTGGCCATTGATTCGCGTCAGTATGGAGTTAAACATTGAATCTTTTTGTCTGCGCCATCCATAGGCTGACAGTGCTTTTTCCAGATGCTCCAGACTTCCGGCATACTGAATATTAAACAGACTGACACGTCGTCCAATCCGATTCTTACGATAGACAGGCAGAATGGCGTTGGTCTGGTTCCACCAGGAATGCTGTGTAAACAGATATTGGGCCTGATAGGGTCTGTGTGCACGCGTGCTTTGCTCAAAACTGAAATAGAGAGAAATCATGCTGACCAGAGCCAGAAGGGGCAATATCCATAAGAAAATGCAGCTTGTGTGAGTCGGGATGGCTTTGCGTCGATAAAAAAGCCAATGAAAAAGCGTAATGGCAAAACCGATAAGGTAGGCACCCAGCACATCGGTCAGCCAGGAGTCACCGAGATACAGGGGGGCGAATCCAGCCACCAGCATCAGCCCGGGAAAAACGAGATTCAGTACACGTTTATAGGGGCAGATCATGACGTAATTCAGATAGAACAGCAGAGCGGAAAACTGAGCTGTAGCTATCGCTAATGAAATAGCGGGGTATGAGTTTTCAGTTTGTATTTCAATCAATCCTTCTGGCGGTGCAATTGTAATAAAGCTGTGAGCCAGTAAAAGCACAAGAACGCAGGACAGGTTTAGAGAGAGCCATCCGGTCAAAGCCCTCCAGTCTTTTTTATGGATGGCCAACAGGCTGATGCCAATCATTACGCTGAGCAGAGAAGGCGTCGCGCTCAATTCTGATATGACAATAAAAAACACGTCAAAGGCTGTTGTGCGCAGGCTTTGTAAAAAAAGCCAGACAGGTTGATTAACGGCAGAATCATAAGCGCTTAAAACAAAGCAGGTCAGGACAATAAAGAGTATGGTCAACAGCACAGCACCCATGCTGACGAGGGCGGTGTGGTAATAATTGTCCTCTCCTGCAGGTGTCATACTTCGAATGAGTCTGGTCAGTCTGGGATGAGCGATGGACCACGCCCATGCATCGTGAAGCTGCATGCGCAGACGTCGGTTGATCATGATTGCAAGGTGCTTAATGCCCGTGCTCAGCAGCCAGATTCCACCAAGAAATACCATGACAAATAAAAAGAGGCGAGTGGCACTTTCAGGTGAAAGTTCGGCACTGGCTGCGCCAATGGCAACACCAGGTAACACATACAGACAGGCCCAGCCGATGCCTGATATGACATTTGCAACAAAGAAACGCAGATGGCTCATATGCATCATGCCGGCAATAACCGGGATAATGGAGCGTAGCGGTCCAACAAATCGCCCAATCAGGACACTTTTTCCGCCATGACGAGAAAAGAAATCCTTGCCATATTCAAGCCACAAAGGATAACGGCTGAAGGGCCAGATGGAGCCCATACGATCGCTGTAGACATAGCCAATAAAATAACTCAGGCCATCCCCGGCAATGGCGCCCAGCGTAGCGGCAATCAGGGTGAGATCAATGCGCATAATGCCTGAACCAGCCAGTATCCCCAGAGCGGTCATGGTAATGGAGCCCGGAATAATACTGCCAATGATGGCTACGGACTCAGAAAAAGAAATAACAAAGCAGAAAAACAAAGCCCAGTGAGGATGGGTTTCGAGCCAGACCGTAATGGGTTGAATGTAATCAGCGAATAAGTGCATAGTCAGCTTTCAAAATGTTTTAGCATCATGGCACGGAATTGAGGCGCCACACTGGAAACGCTTACCTTGTCATTATAATGACTGATTTGAGTCATTTGAAGCTTTGCGAACCCGCAGGGGTTAATGCCGTCAAAAGGCGTTAAATCCATGTCCACATTAAGAGCAATGCCATGGTAGGTACAACCATTTTTAACGCGCAGACCAATGGAGGCGATTTTCATTTCGTCGACGTACACGCCAGGGGCCCCGCAGAGGATGGTGGCAGCGATACCGTATTCAGCCAGCAGGGCAATCAGACTTTGCTCCAGCTTGCTGACAAGCGTTCTGATTCCGATATTACGCCGGCGTATATCCATTAAGACATAGCCTACCAGCTGGCCTGGTCCATGATAAGTAACCTGGCCGCCACGATCAGAGTTTACAAGTGGAATGGCGCCTGGATTGAGGATATGCTCCGCTTTGCCTGCCTGCCCCTGAGTATAGACGGAGGGATGCTCAAGCAACCAAAGCTCGTCAGGAGTATCGTCAGTCCTTGATACGGTAAAATCCTTCATTTTATCCCATATGGTCGTATAGGGTTGCAGGCCCAGCTCGCGGGTAATAATCATCATAGCACCATTTTCATGCCCGGGTATCGGGTAAGCTCGGTATACAGAGCATCCAGCGTTTCTTTATCATGGCAGTGCAACGTTGCGGTAATGGACACGTAGTTCCCTTTGTCACTGTCTTTTTGACTGATTCGGTCGTCTGTTGTTTCAGGATAATAGTGTCGGATGATCGTTTTGACACCATTAACAAATTCGCTGGTGTTATCCCCGATAATTTTTATCGGGAAATCACAGGGAAACGCGAGCAGGCTTGTCTTATCACTCATGTCAGCTGAACCATCGTTTGAACATTAAACGGATACTGTCTTTGAAACGTTTGAAAAAACCGCCTTCTGGTACGTCTTCCAGGGCATAAACCGGATAGGTTTCAATGATTTTGTCATCAAACTGTACCTGCACTTCACCAACCTTATCTCCTTTGGCTATTGGAGCAACCAGGTCGTCTGGTGCTTTGGTACTGATGCTCAGGCGCTGGTACTGGCCAGTCGGAATCGTAATGAACTGATCCTGCAGCAAACCGATGTTTAACTTGTCTGCCTGCCCCTTGTACAGGGAAATCTGTGTGATGGCTTTTTCTGCCTTATACAGTTCATGCGTTTCAAAAAAGCGGAATCCGTAATTCAGCAGGCGTTCACTGTCATCGGCGCGAACGGAGTCGTTAGGTTCGCCCAGTACGACAGCGAGAAGGCGCATGTTTTCGCGTTTTGCCGAAGATACAAGGCAAAAGCCGGCTTCGCTGGTATGACCGGTTTTCAGGCCATCGACCTGACTGTTGCGCCACAGGAGACGGTTACGGTTAGGTTGGCGAATACCGTTAAAGGTAAACCATTTTTGCTTATACCAGTGGTAATACTGGGGAAAATCGTTAATCAGCGAGCGGCCCAGAATGGCCAGATCCCGTGCGGTAGTATACAGCTTTTCATCCGGCAGACCGGTGCTGTCGGTGAAGTGGCTGTCGTCCATGCCCAGCTCTTTGGCCTGCTGATTCATGATTTCAGCAAACCCGGGTTCACTGCCACCCAAATGCTCGGCCATGGCGACGCAGGCGTCATTACCTGAGTCAACGATAATGCCTTTCAGCAGATCTTCAACACTGACCTCCTGACCTTCCTTTACAAACATTCTGGAGCCACCGATTTTCCATGCGTCGCGACTGATGCGGACCATGCTGTTCAGGCTTAACTGCTCGTTATGTAAGGCATTGGAAATGACATAGAGGGTCATCATTTTGGTCAGGCTGGCCGGTGGCAGTTTTTCCTCGCTGTTCTTTTCTGCCAGAATTTTTCCACTGTCCACGTCAATCAGAATATAAGCTTTGGCGCTGAGTGCAGGGGCAGAAGGGGTAACCAGTGGTTTGCTGATTACAGCTGCTCTGGGCCCGTGGGAGACGGGCAGGGCAGACTCTGCTCCAATAGATGATGAATTAATCATCATGCCTGCTATCAGCGCTGTTTTTATCGTGTTTCTAAGAAAGCTCATGATTTTACACTCGTAATTACAAAATAATGGGATGGTAACACAGCTGTTTGATGCATCCAAATAGCTTTGTTGACTTCCGCTCACTGACGGTCACGGTTCAGGCAAACTGTCCTGATTAATCGGAAATAACTTGTATGATTTTTTTTTTTGCCTAAAATCGTCTGAAATGGTTTATTACAGGTAAGAGTATGCATTGTCCCTTTTTACGATTTACTACATTGATTTTATTTGTTTTTCTCTCAGCATGCGCTACAACGCCAGTTCAAAATACCTCAAAGCATGGAAAGTCACGCAGCACCTCCGGGCAGGCTGTAAGGTACCATAATGGACAACGTGTATACCCACAAAGCAAGGACAGCGCACCAAAAGGCCCACTGCCCAGTCAGATTAAGCCGGTTAAGCCGAAATACGAACCCTACAGTCGCTATGGCAATCCAGAGTCTTATGCCGTAGATGGCCGTACCTACCGTATCATGCGATCCACTCAGGGTTACAAAAAACGTGGACTGGCATCCTGGTACGGCACTAAATTTCACAGTCAGCGCACGTCCAGTGGCGAAAAATATGATATGTATGCCATGACGGCGGCACATAAAACACTGCCTTTGCCATCTTATGTCCGGGTTAGAAATCTTAAAAACGGACGCGAAGCTATTGTTAAAATTAATGACAGAGGACCATTTCACTCCGACCGGATTATTGACCTGTCTTATGCTGCGGCAACCAAACTGGGAGTTTTACCCAATGGAACCGCGCCAGTTGAAATTGAAGCAGTTAATGTGGGACTGGGAGGGCGGCCTCATGTAGCGCAGTACTATATTCAGGCTGGTGCTTTTGGTACCCGTCAGCTCGCTCAAAGTCTGCAAAGCCGTTTGAAAAAGGCGGGATCAGCCCGTGTCACAGTCGAAACGCATCAAAACCGTTATATTGTGAAAGTGGGGCCATTTTCCAGCAGGCAGATGAGTGACCGCTATAAAAATCAATTGTCCAGGCAAGGAATCCGCGGGGCTTTCACCCTGTTACAGTAAACAGGCGTGCGATTCAGTGTGGATTTGTCAAGATTAAATACAGGGGTAGGGTGGGCACGTCGCTGTCGCTCCTTTGCCCACCCTGCCTCAAGATTGAATATTGATAAGGCACTAGCTGGGATCGTCGATTATAACGCGTGTTCCTCGATCACCGTCGCCGGGAACGGTAACGAAATCCTCGTTCAGCCAGCGCGCATCTTCAGTGAACATACGAACACAGCCATGGCTTGCGCGATAACCAGGTACAACATCGCTGCCGTGTAATGCATAACCACGGAAAAAGTGCATGCAATAGGGCATTTCCGCGCCACCATTATTGCCATCGGCACGGCGTGGAAAGGCTGTTGATATACAATCTACATCCTGTTTGCGGATGATTCGAAACGATCCGGACGGTGTGGCGCATCCGCCATATACACCTCGACAACTCGACGAGCCCGACGAAATAGGTCCCCACCAGATTAACTCACCGGCTTCATCGTAAGCGCCCCAGGCCAGTTTGCTCTGACTGACATAGATTGTTTTTTCACCTTCTGCTTCGATATAGCGTGGAAAAGGCGATACATCATAGATCGTTACCCGGTCAAGATTTTTGGGTATGGCAATCGTCATACCCGGCTTAAGAGGAATGTTCATCCGGTTAATTCTTCGAACGATATCTTCTGCCTCGGGATTAGGAAAAAGGCTGTTCCAGCTGTCACCGGATTTGGTTTTGATACAAAAATAGTCGCTTTGATGGCACAAGGTTTCGCCAAAGCGGGTTTCTGACCATACGGTCGGGATTTGCGCCACAATCATTATAATTATTAGCAACAATCGATTCATGATGACCCCAATTGTGGTGGTGATGACTAAGATATCGTCACGATCGTAATAAACTTTAGGTAGAAGACTGGATATTGTAAAAAAAGACTTTATGATCGAT
Organism: Legionella navarrensis; assembly: GCF_052527415.1. NCBI lineage: Bacteria > Pseudomonadati > Pseudomonadota > Gammaproteobacteria > Legionellales > Legionellaceae > Legionella > Legionella navarrensis. The sequence continues at coordinate 46,780 of NZ_JBNVZR010000004.1, forward strand.
AATTATTCATATAGGTCTAATTTTGTAATTTTGGAGATGCCATTATGCCAGAGCCTGCCAAGATACCAAACGGGGCTGACATCATTGAATCTACATTGCTGGACACACTTGGTGTGTACTCAGGCTCTGACAATAACCCTGAAGTAGATCCTGTCGCATATGACGCCTCTTTTGTCGCTGAACGCCTGAGCGATGCCGGTGCTGTCGAACTCTACAGAGGCAGTGAAGCATATCAAATGAGTTATGAAAGCCTCACCCGTAACTACGCCGATAAAAACGAAATACCTGTTAATGACTCTGATTTGAATAATCGTAGGTTTTTTAGAGAAGCATTTATCCGGCTTGTCGCAGAAAAAGCGAGCTCAAATGAGGGACGATTTTCTGGCAATGAGCGATTGAGACAAACGCATCCTGAACGATGCAATATTAAGATGGTAGATTTACTGGGATCAGAGGGGGTCCGTTTGTATAAGCTTGCACTCGAAGAAGAAATGCAAAGCAAAGAATATATGAACGCCGTATTTCGTTCCTCGACACAACATTTTGAAGGCAAGCGCTGGCTGCAAAGGCCGGCAGTCGTAGTATCGGGTCCATCTGGCTGTGGAAAGTCTTTCGCAGCGCAGCGCGCTGTTGAAAAAGCCTGTGAGTTTCTTCCCAAAGTAGATGGTGACGACAATTCGGGAAATGATGTTGTTTCAGTTGATGGTGGCGTAGCGCGTCAGGTTTCTCAGATGCGTGCCCTGGCCGCTTCTCTTGCCATGAGCAAAGGATACACCGGCATTAAGGATTTACACGAGAATAGCAAGATCCTTGAAGGTGTGAAAAACCGGATACTGGAGACGGCTATTGCAACGCCTGCTTTGGGTATTGTGATTCCTGAAACCTTTTCAGGCTTCATGAGTGTGATGGATTCCTCACGCAGGATGCTGAAGCGCCTGCTTAATCTGGAATCTACAAAGGCTGTTTTTTGTCGCGTCAAAGGTGATAATCCTTCTCTTTTCCAAAAAGTTGTGGCTTTCATGGGGTCAAGACGAGCATGGAAAACAACGGAGTTCAATGCTACACCTCTCACGATGAACGGCGCCGAAATTCCAGAGTCTAAGGCCTATGGAGCGCAGGGATTTAAATTTGGCGAGTATGGATCACAACTGGCTGAAAAGTGGTTTGTAGCGTATTGCAGGAAACATCGCCGGGAAAACCTGAGCATGATCATTACTAATGACCTGCTGCTGAAAAAACCGGCCTGGAATAGGCCTGATATCTGGGTGGATGCTGAGCAGGGTGATCCTGGAGCCATACTCGTTTCCAAACGCGTCTATGAGCAATGGGACAGTCTGAGACTGATGCTGGCTGATGTTCCGGCTGCTCAGCGTCCGAAAGTTCCGACACTGGAAGAATTCAAAAACATGTTGAACGTACCCCCTTTGGTTCAAACCTCGGCTGGCATCGATATCGCTGTTGCGAAGGAGTCTATCCGGAAGCGTATGTCAGCTGTAGGCATGCAAATGCTGAGCACTCGCAACGTCATAAAATATGAATTATTACGCGACAAAAGTGAGCGACTAAAAACAGTATTTGACATATTGAATCTGATTACTGATGCAAGCAGTAAAGAAGATATTCAGGCGGCCAAAAGTAACATTCAATCTAAACTCTCCGACATGAAAAGCGATGGACATTTTTCCATGTTCTTCAGTAAATCTAAAAGCTCTGTTAAACAGGCTCTCAGCGCGCTGGATAAACTGGAGAAGGAGGTTCATGTGGAGGCACCCGCAAAGGATATCGATTTGGATCAGGGAAATGTACTTTCTATGTGACAGCTGATTACCTTCCCTGTGCTGGACAAAAACTCATAAATGCTCCCTGGTGGCAGGGTTGAATTGTCAGCAGGCCTGATAATTAACGGGTCTTATCTTCAATTTTCTAACAAAAAATTCGGTTAATATTGCCATAATATACGTTCTATATAATAGTAAGGAATGAATTTAACCGAATCGAGAGGCCTATGTCAGGAAAACTAACATCGAATGATGCTGATACTGGCGTACTCAATTTTGCGCGCACTCTGTTGAATAATTACGCCGGAAAACTCTCCTGGTGGCGTCGTCTTTTTACTGGCAAATGGAATCGTAAAAATCTTTATGATGTAGGTCAGATTCTAAGTACAATGCCTGGCGCAGAGAAGCGCTCCGATAGCGATGAGTATATGCGCTCTTCATGGACCTATCCTATAGAAAACAGCATCGATTTATTAGGTCGATTACATAGAACGTCACTAAGACCCCAATTCAACAGGCGTGGTACACTGGCAAGGTATATCGAACGAATCTGGATGCGCGTCCTCAGCAGTCCGGAGTTGTTTTTGCTGCACGGAACCACGCTCAGGCCCACTGATGAGATAAAAACCCATCATAAAATCAATATACTGACTCTGGCAATGGAGCATAAACCACAACACGTTGACAAGGTTTTTGAAGAGATTCAGAAACTTCATCCGGAAGAAAGAATTGGCCTGCTGCAGTGCGCTCTGATTCATGCCATGGGAGAACGCTATTATATTAAAAGCTGGGCGCTGGATATTCCGGTTTTAACCAACAGGAAAAACGAAGTTGTTGACAGTCATTTTCTCGATTATCTGCCAAAGATTTTAGATGCCATCAGAGGCTTGAGTTTTGAACAGCGAAAAGCCGTGCTGTTACCGGGGCTGGTGAGAGCGATGTATCTGGGGCGCACCGAGGCGGCTAATGAAATACTCGAATCCCTGTTTCAAAACTGCGTGCCTCCCGAAGACAGCGAGCTCAGGTGGCTTCATAAAGTATTCAGCCGCTTAGACAGTAAAAATTCGGATGGAGTTATTCGTACCCTGGATAGCGCCATATATGATGGCCGTATTAATCCTCCACAACGCACTTATTCTGCCGGATCGTCTTCGCAGATTGAGGTGATACCAACAGGTGATCACTCGCCTTTTTTCCAGCGCCTCGCGAACGAGGAGGTTAAAATCGTTCAGGCATTGGCAGCGCACACAGGTGCGGCTCACTGGCGCAAAAAATCGAGAAACAGTTATGGGCTGAATTTTGAGCTGGCTGTAAGCAAAAATAATCCAGAACTGATCAAACAGGTTACAAGCGCCCTGAACCATCTGGCTGACTTGAGAACGCTTTCATTTTCCTGCCGAATCGGTTCTTCGGCTGTCGTGTTTCGCTGCATGGACATCCAGGCAATGCAGCTGATTGTTGCTAAAAAAGCGACAAATCAGGCGCTTGTCGGAAATGAGGCGGACCGATCTTTACGCTTGCCGCAGATTTGAATGGGCCCGTGTTGATAATCGGTATCAGCTATGCCAGTAAATTAAAATAATCCATACAAAACTCCGGTCTGTGATTGCCGCGCAGGCGGGAAACTATCTTCGAGCTGGCTCCGAGCCTGATTTGACCATGGATCCCCGGACAAAAGACAGGCAAAAGGGCAAATTATATAAAGTTTAAAAACTTGCCCGGTAGAGAGGTAATCCGTTCTCAGTTTCTGACCCTTAATTGCGTATCCAGGTATGACACGATATACTTGGCCATCACGTTGACAACGGACTTTTTGTTTATGAGTTGGTTAAAAAAATTACTTCCCTCCATTATTAAAACGGATGCGACCCAAAAGCGCGTTCCAGAAGGCCTGTGGGTAAAATGTGCTGGATGTGGAACCGTTATTTACAGCACCGAGCTGGAGAAAAACCTGTCGGTATGTTCCAACTGCAATCACCATCATCGTGTGGGCGCACGTACCAGACTTCATCAGTTCCTCGATGAGGGATCCATGGAAGAGATTGCGGCACATCTCGAGCCGGTCGACCGATTAAAATTCAAGGACTCCAAAAAATACAAAGACCGAATCCTTCAGGCACAGAAAGCGAGTGGCGAAAAAGAAGCACTCATTGTGATGAAAGGTAAATTAATGACGCAGCCAGTGGTTGTCAGCGCATTTGAGTTTGACTTCATGGGCGGCTCCATGGGCGCTACGGTCGGTGAGAAGTTTGTTCGTGCTGTGACGCTTGCAACTCAGGAAAAGCGTCCTTACATCTGCTTTACAGCCAGTGGTGGCGCACGAATGCAGGAAGGCCTCTTTTCTCTCATGCAGATGGCTAAAACATCGGCTGCCCTCGCCAGGTTTGCTGAAACCGGATTGCCCTTCCTGGTTGTGCTGACGGATCCCACCATGGGTGGTGTATCGGCCAGTTTTGCCAGCCTCGGCGACATTATCATTGCCGAACCCAATGCACTGATTGGTTTTGCCGGCCCCCGGGTTATCGAGCAGACCGTGCGTCAAACTCTGCCAGAAGGCTTCCAGCGCAGCGAATTTCTTCTCGAGCATGGTCATATCGATATGATCCTTGAGCGCAGGATGCTTAGACCGGCCATTGCCGAGCTAATCGCTAAATTATCTCACCGGGAACTGCCTAGATAATGGATAATCTGGATGACTGGCTTTCGTTGCTGGAAAACAGACACAAAGAGGAAATTCAGCTCGGCCTGGAGCGCGTCGCCAGGGTCGCTGAGACCATGGACCTGCTTAATCCCGGAGCAGTGCTGATACACCTGGCCGGAACCAATGGCAAGGGCTCAACCGTTGCCATGCTCGAATCCATTTATCATGCAGCGTCTTATTCAGTCGCTGCCTATACCTCTCCACATCTGCTGACCTTCAACGAACGTATTCGATTTAATAAACAGGCCATTACGGATAAGGATCTTGTCACTGCCTTTAAGCAGGTTGAGAAGGCGAGAGGCGAGACCCATCTTACCTATTTTGAGATGACCACCCTGGCTGCCCTGAGCTATTTTAAAGAATGCAGGCCAGACGTCATTATTCTGGAAACAGGGCTTGGCGGCAGGCTGGATGCTACAAATATTCTCGATACAGATTTGGCCATTATTACCACCATCGATCTGGATCATCAGGCATGGCTTGGCAATACCCGTGAAGAAATAGCCCGCGAAAAGGCGGGTATTCTGCGTCATAACCAGACTGTTGTTTATGCTGATACCAACCCACCCCAGGCTATTCTTGAACGGGCCGATGCACTGAACTGCAGCCTGTTTATCAATGCGAGAGATTATGAGCTGCGTTCTGAGCTGCATGAAAACACGCAACGCATGGTTTTCCATGATGGCCAGCATACCATCAGTCTTCCTGAATCTTCGTTTCATGCGCATGCAATATCAGCTGCCGTGAAAGCCTGCTTCTGTCTGCAGGACAAATTACCCGTTTCGCCCGCGCAGATACAGGAGGGCGTTGCGGCTGCTCATATTACCGGGCGTACGCAGATAATCGAAGGAGAGGTGCTCACTGTTGTGGATGTGGCCCACAATCCGCAATCCGCTGAATACCTTGCCGCCTGGTTAAAACGGCATCATTCAGGTAGAAAGGTTCATGCCGTATTTTCGGCTCTGGCGGATAAGGATATAGCCGGAATTGTTGCACCACTGCTACCGCATGTCGACATCTGGTATCCAGCCATGCTCCAGGCCCGGCGTGCAGCGTCATCTGCTGACCTGCTTAACGCACTTAACATTCATGAACTTGATGTTTCCTTGTGTTATAATGACCCAGTTTTGGCTTATCAGGCTGCATGCAAGACGGCCCGAACCGGGGATTTAGTCCTGGTTTACGGGTCATTTCTGACGGTTGCAGCGGTTTTGGAGTCAATAAATTTTCGGTCTGACGACCTGTCTAACCAGGAGTTACTATGAAATTGGTAATGGATGAGCGCCTCAAACACCGGCTTGTTGGTCTTGCTGTGGTTATTTCGCTTGGGGCAATATTTGCGCCGGCTATCCTGAAGCAGTCCAATCAGCGCTTCGACGACAAACGCGCGCTTTCAGTCAAGCTGCCATCCCGCCCCGAGGCGCCCAAAGTTGTAAGCAAAAATGAAGCGGCTCTGTTTAAGCGAATGACGGTTGCGCATGTTGAGCTGCCTTCGGTAAAGGATGAGCCGAAGCCAACGACAAGTCTTGCAAGAGCGGAGCCCTTGTCGCAGATGGATGACGAATTGAAGCCAATGCTGGCTGAAACCGTGAAAGAGCCGGCTGTAGTAAGCCTGAGCGTCGCAGAAAAAAAAGAAGAGCCAGTGCTTGAGCCCAAGCGGGCTGTAATCGCACCGGTTATAGTCAAAAAAGCAGCGGTTGTTTCAGCTGTTGCTAAAAAGGCACCAGCCAGGGCTGTGGCATCCGTTAAAAAAGCCCCCGTTAATAATAACAAAAAATCCTATGCGGTTCAGTTAGGCACCTTTTCTCAACAGAAAAACGCGGTTACCCTCGTTGCCAGATTGAAGAGCAAGGGATACCGTAGTTTTATGGTTAAATCCAGTACTGCAAAAGGCACCGTGTATCGAGTGCTGGTTGGGCAGGCCAACGAGCGTAAAGAGGCAAGTGTCTTACAGCAAAAGCTGGCACGGGTTGAACAGGTTAAAGGATTTGTTGTACCAACAAATGGACTGGGTTAATTATGCAATGGTACTGGGTTGATTTATTAATTCTGGGCGTTATTGCGCTGTCTGTTCTGACAGGATTGATTCGAGGTTTTGTCAAGGAACTGGTCGCTATCTGTGTCTGGGCTATCGCCATCTGGGTTGCCTGGCATTATTCCAGCGTGCTCGATCCCTGGTTACAAAACTGGATACAGGATAAGACTGCAAGAATGGTTGCTTCTTTTATCCTGATACTGTTGTCGTGTCTCGTTATCGGTGGGCTGGTGAATGCCTTGCTCGGCCTGTTGTTAAAAAAAACAGGCCTGAGCGGTACGGATCGCCTGCTTGGCATGGGCTTTGGCCTCGTGCGCGGTGTCTTTATCATAGGCCTTATCATGGTGGCGGTGAAATTAACCTCGCTTCCCTATGAAGAATACGCCAGAGAGTCGCGTTTGTACGCGAAATTTGATCCGCTGGTTGACTGGCTTGGCGGTAAAATGCCGGAGTTCATTAGTCAGGCTAAGGCATTGGAACTGGAAAAAGGGCCTGTGGCTACCCCGACCCCGGTAGCCGGGAAAGCCAGACAGGTTATTGATACTCAGATAACCGGATTGAGCACGTTGGAACGCGTCCCCGTCTCTTCAAATTGAAGCAGGGCGTCATGCAGGGTAGGAAAGAAACTTAAAACACCGTTCTTCTGTTTTATCCCGGCCTTGGCCAGGGTTTTCAAAGGCTGAAAATTCAGATCCGTCAGGATGAGCTCTGTACCCTGCGACTCGCAGTGATGAGCATAGCGCGTCAGGGCGGATAAACCACCGGCATCCAGAATGGATACTGAGTCCAGGCACAGGATCACCTGCCTGGCTTTCCCGCCGAGCAGGGTCAATTCCGCAAATATTTTATCCGCAGCGGCAAAAAACAGAGGCCCTGTAATTTTATAAACAAGACAATCCTCTGGAATCCTGTTTGCGACCAGCCGTTTATTTGTGCGTATATCAACCAGTCGAGTCATCTCGGCCATTTCTTTCATGAATAATAAGGCAGCCAGTACAATTCCTGTTGTAATGGCCAGGACCATGTCGAACAAAATCGTGAGGGAAAAACAGGTAAAAAAGACCAGAATGTCACTATAGGGCGAGCGGCTCAGCATATGCCTGGCCTTGTGTGCCTCGCTCATGTTCCATGCAACCATTATCAGCAGGGCTGCCATGCTGGGCATGGGAAGGTAGGCCAGCAGAGGCGATAAGCCGACCAGAGCCGCCAGAACAACCAGAGCGTGAATGGCTGCCGCAATCGGTGACTGAGCTCCAGCTTTAAAATTAGCTGCGGAGCGTGCAATTGCGGCAGTGGCGGTGATGCCCCCAAAAAAAGGCGTTATGATGTTACCAATGCCCTGTCCAAGCAGCTCACTGTTGGCGCTGTGACGCTTGCCACTCATCCCATCAAGAACGACCGCACACAACAGGGATTCAATGGCTCCCAGCATGGCAATGGCAAAGGCGGCCGGCAGAATGTTTTGAATACTGTCCCAGCTCCAGACCATGGCAGCACCATCCGCACCAGCCTGTGTCCAGGGAAGTAAAAAATGAGGTAAAAACGGGGGAATACCATTACCAGCTGAACCGTCGGCCAGCATGTAATGAAAACGTGAGCCAATGGTTTCGACGCCCATCCCCGCTCGATTAAGCATGAAGGCAGCCAGCGTTCCAATGATAACAGCAGGCAAATGGGGTGGCACAGGTGTTTTCAGCTTAGGCCACAACAGCATGATCGCCAGACTAATCACCGCAACCAGCACGCTTGGCATGTGTGCCTGCGGCAGGGTATGCAGCAGTACATTCACTTTGGCAATGTAGCTTTCAGGCATATGGCTGATCGACAAACCAAAAAAATCCTTTATCTGCAGCGTTGCAATCACGATGGCAATGCCGCCCGTAAATCCCAGGGTTACGGATTCTGGAATATATTCAATTAATCGCCCCAGGCGCAGTAAAGCCATCAAAACCAATATGAAACCCGATAGCAGACTGGCAACCAGCAGACCTCCAAAGCCATACTTCATGGCAATGGGGTACAGGATAACCACAAATGCCGCCGTAGGGCCTGAAATGCTGTAGCGTGAGCCTCCGGTCAGGGCAATAACGAAGCCGGCGATAATGGCGGTATAAAGACCATATTGCGGCGCTACGCCGCTGGCTATGGCAAGGGCCATGGCCAGCGGTATGGCTATGATGCCGACGGTTAGCCCCGCCAGTAAGTCCTTCCACAATCTGGCTGGTGTATAGGGTTCATCAATACAGCTTTCCCGCAGGGCATTACCAACCTGCAATGAAAATAGATGAGCGCGATGTGTCATGGTTAAGCTCCTGGGTGCGGCGTGATGGGGCAATGGTAACAAAATAAAGTCATATTGTCGCGAGATGCCAGAAAGGGGCTGGAAGATAAGATGATTACTTAAAAATATCTGGTCTATTATAGGCAGTTTGGCTATTATGTTTTAATAAATCAGACACATACAGGAGGCATGATGTCAGGGACTAAAGAGGTTGCCCGTTATTCAAGCGGGTCTAAATTTTTTCATTGGCTTGTCGCATTACTGGTCGTTGTAATGCTTATTTTTGGATTTTTCCTTGATTCTATTCCTGAACAATATGCTTCAATCGCTTTTTTGATGCATAAATCAACTGGTCTGACCATTCTTGTTCTGATGCTCCTGCGCATGTTCTGGATTGTTCGTACAGGCAAACCAGCGCTGCCTGCAACGGTTCCCGTCTGGCAGAAGGCTCTGGCGCATCTGGTTCAATATGCGCTTTACCTTTTCGTTATTTTAATGGCGCTGTCCGGATGGACCATGTCCGTTGCAGGTGGGTGGATTCCCAGCTATTTTGGCTTGTTTGATGTGCCGTTTCCAGGGCTGCATCCAGACAAAGGGCTGGCAAAGACGCTTGCAGAGTCGCATGAAATCATTGCGTTTATCATTATTGGTCTGCTGGTGCTGCACCTTGCCGGGGCATTGAAACATCACTTTATCGACAAGGATGATGTGCTTCGTCGCATGTTGCCGGGTAGAAAATAACAGAAACCACAAAAAATATTACACCTCACTTAATGTCCGTATTGTGCTATCGCTGATACGGGCTGCAACCTGAACGGAAAAAACATGAAAAAATGGGTTTGCCCTTTTATTTTCCTGCTTCTCGTGTTGAATCAGTCTGTATCTGCAGCATCAATAGAACAACAGCTTGTTCATTACACCCAGTCAACACTGCAGGAACAGATTGCTCTGCTTGAAAAACTGGTCAACATAAATTCTGGCACTGAAAATATAGCGGGTATTCATCAGGTCGGTAACCTCCTGCGTCCTCAGTTTGAATCGCTTGGTTTCAAAACCTGGTGGGTAGAGGAGCCGCCACAGTTTCATCGCGCGGGTACTCTGGTGGCCGAGCGCAAGGGTAACCACGGTAAGCGGGTGTTGTTGATAGGCCATCTCGACACGGTATTTCCTGCAGCCAGCCCCTTCCAGCGTTTTGAACGTAAAGCCGGTAACATGGCAAAAGGTCCGGGCGTTATTGACGATAAAGGAGGCGATGTCGTTATTCTTTATGCATTGAAAGCCTTGCAGGCTGCTCATGCGCTTGATGGTGCATCAATAACCGTTGTCTTGACGGGTGATGAGGAAGACTCAGGCAAACCAGCCAGTATTTCACGTAAACCCCTGTTTGACGCGGCGGCTCACAGCGATGTTGCACTTGATTTTGAATGTGCCATCACGATGGACACGGCGACAATCGCGCGTCGCGGCATCACCGACTGGACCATCAAAACACAGGGGCAGGAATCGCATTCTTCTCTCGTCTTCAAAAAAGTTGCGGGCTACGGTGCGATATATGAGCTGGCACGTATTCTGGATACCATGCGCGTTGAACTGGCGCGTGAACGCTATCTGTCATTCAATCCTGGTATCATCATGGGAGGCACAAATGTGAATTTTGAGCCTTCAAAAGCGAAAGGTGCGGTGTTTGGCAAGGAAAACATTATTGCCAAAACGGCGCTGGCCAAAGGGGATTTACGCTATCTGAGCAACGAACAGAAACTGCGCGCCGAGAAGCGCTTTAATGCGATTGTTAAACAAAATCTGCCAGGAACCACCGCCAGTATAACGTATCAGGACGGCATCCCTGGCATGGCGCCAACGCGAGCCAATTTAAATCTGCTGAATGAATACAGCAGGGCCAGTGTCCGTTTGGGTTATGGTCCGGTCAAGCCTTTAACACCAGGCCTGAGGGGCGCTGGCGATGTCTCTTATGTGGCATCCATGGTATCGGCCTCCCTGGCCGGGCTGGGCCCATTGGGTGTTGGGGCTCACTCAGCTCAGGAAACGCTGGATCTGAGCTCTCTACCCATACAGACTCAGCGTGCCGCAATGTTGATTTACCTGTTGACCTCGGCTGCGTAATTCCAACGGGGTGCCTGTCTGCTTATGTTTCAAAAAAACCGGCAGGCCCTTGATGATCCTCAATGGCCGCCAGGCCACGATATTCATTCAGAATACTGACTGAGATCATGATCGTATCGGCTGAAACAGGGGAAAAGTCTATCAGTTCACCGACTTCAGCCCCAGTGTCTGGCGCCATGATTTTTTTTCCGGCAGACAGAGGCTCGCCAGCTGGAATCAGAAACTGCCTGAGACTGTGCTTCAGCCTGGCGCGATAATGTGTGCGCGCAATAATTTCCTGCCCTTTGTAGCAGCCTTTATCAAAGCTGATATACGATTTTTTTTGAAGCTCGAGGCGATGCGGTAAAAACAACGATTGTGTATCAGGATAAATTTCAACCTGACCCAGCGCGAGCTGCAGGCGATGCCAGCTCAGTGAACCACGCATGGGCATGTCAGCAAGGGGGCTTTTCGATACGAGAATATAACAATGATTTCCTATGGAATAACAGCACATCTCATCATTTGCGGCAGCCGAAAAGGGCGTCTCAGGCAGCTGGATACGGAGCGGCATGGGCGAATCAGCCCGGGGCAGATGCAGTCCATAAACGTAACAGCCTGTATTGTGGCTTGGTTTCACGCGCGATACCAGGGCTGTTTTAGCCAGCGTTGTCAGCATGGCTGGAATTAAATCCTCTGGTAACACCAGCTGATACCCATGCCAGTAAATGACGTCTGCCATGGCCTGAATCCGACCCTGCAGGTTGCAAAACAGACCACGACGCATCTGAGTCTCGCCAACCTGGTTGACATCACAGCTCATCTGCCCTTGCAGAAACTCCGCGGCACGCGGACCATCAATCTCAATCAGCGATAAATAAGACAGGTCGTAGAGGGCATTACAATCGTCACTGAGCCGCAGTTCATCGTTTATGGCAGCCAGGGTATGATATGGTCGTTCATTAATTACATAATCAGGCATAAATAGTCGCTGTCTGTGTTTTCCTGAGAAGAAGTCTAATGTAAGATTGCGTTCGATGGCAAATTAATCCGTCATTGCGAGGCTGTCCGAGCGCCGAATGATTTAACAATGTACATGAATTTGAGCAAAATCAGGATCATTTGGCGCTCTGGCGGCCGATAACGCTGACACTACAGGAACCTGTCTATATGATCGACGCAGCACGTAAGGCAAAAATAAACTGGCAATGCAGGCGGGGCATGCTGGAGCTGGATCTGGTCTTGAATCCATTTGTTCAGAACGAACTGGATGGATTGAATGAGCAGCAAATCAATACTCTGGAGCGCCTGCTGGAAGAAGCCGATCCTGTACTTTACAGCTGGCTGATGAACAGCAGCGATCCCGACGATAAGGAGCTGACCGATCTTGTTGAACTTATCCGGCGGCACGGCCACACTCGTTAAGTCCAGACTTTTTGATCGGGTGATTATCATGCTCAGCTGTCTGTGTCTGTGGATGATAATCCAGTCCGGTTTTTCTATTTACATTAAGATAGCAGGGGCCATCTCTCTGTTAATTTACCTTGGGTATCTGTTGCGCTGTCAGACCGTTGCATTGAGTATAGAGAAACTCGAGTGGTGCTCTGGACAATATTTTTTGCACGGGCCGATCGGCCGTGATGGGCCTTTCGATAAAATGAAGGTTATTCTGGACGCCGGCATTTTTTTTCTTCTGCACCTGTCTTCGTCAGAGCGACAACGTGTCATCGTGATATTTTTTGACCAGATTGATCCAAATGATTATAGGACATTAAGAATAGTTGAGAAAATCACATGAGATTGCCGGGAAAGCTGTGTTAGAATGTCAAAATCAGCTAACCAGATTACCTCTCTCATGCTTGAAAGTGATCGTTTAATCAGTGCCAGTGCAGTTGTTTCAGAAGAGGCTATCGATCGCGCCATTCGTCCGCTGAGTCTGGATGAGTACATCGGTCAGGATGCCGTTCGCAAGCAAATGCGCATTTTTATTGACGCCGCCAAAAATCGCCGCGACCCATTGGATCACGTCCTCGTTTTTGGGCCGCCCGGTCTTGGCAAGACAACGCTGGCCGGTATCATCGCGCATGAAATGGGCGTTAATCTCAGACAAACGTCCGGGCCTGTGCTCGAGCGAGCCGGCGATATGGCCGCGCTGCTGACCAATCTGGAAGAAAACGACGTTTTGTTCATTGACGAAATTCATCGATTAAGCCCTGTGATTGAAGAAATTCTGTATCCGGCCATGGAAGACTACAAGCTGGACATTCTGATTGGCGAAGGGCCGTCTGCCCGTTCAATCAAACTGGAGTTACCACCGTTTACCCTGATTGGAGCGACAACCCGCGCCGGCTCACTGACATCGCCACTGCGTGATCGCTTTGGCATTGTGCAGCGCCTGGAATTTTATTCGGTCGATGCCTTAACTCATATTGTTTCCCGATCCGCGCGCCTGCTTAAAGTTCAGGCCGACGCAGACGGTGCACGGGAAATTGCCATGCGCTCACGCGGTACGCCACGAATTGCCAATCGTCTTCTGCGTCGGGTCAGGGACTATGCGGAAGTGTGTGGCCAAGGTATTATTACGCTCGATATGGCGCAACGCGCTCTGCTGATGCTGGACGTGGATCAGCACGGTTTTGATATTATGGACAGAAAGCTGCTGCGGGCAGTGATCGACCGCTTTGATGGCGGACCGGTTGGTGTGGAAAGTATTGCAGCGGCTATCGGAGAAGAGAAGGGGACCATCGAAGACGTCCTGGAACCCTACCTGATTCAGCAGGGATTTTTGATGAGAACGGCCCGTGGCCGGATGGCATCGCCTCTGGCTTATGAGCATTTTGGTTTAAATGTCAGTGATACGCCAGTTTAGGCAAAATTTAGGAGAGAGACATGGGAAGCCATGCCAGTGTGTTAGGTTATTTTATGCAGGCCGGACTGGTTGTTAAATCGGTCATGCTGATCCTGCTTGCTGCGTCAGTCATTTCATGGACCCTGATTTTACAGCGCGCCTGGTACTTCAAACGAAAGCAAAACCAAAGCGACGCCTTCAACAGACGTTTTTGGGAAAGCGGTGATTTGAGCAGATTGTATTCCGAAATTGACAGCAATGCCGACAGCAGGCAGGGCATGGCGTCCATTTTTCATTCAGGCTTCAAAGAATACCTGCGCACTCGCAAACAAGGCGCGGTGGTACTGGAGCCGATTCAGCGTGTGATGCAGATAAGCCATGCCAGGGAAGCCATGCAGCTGAACCAGCATTTGCCATTTTTTGCATCTGTTGGTTCGATTGCTCCCTATATCGGCCTGTTTGGAACGGTCTGGGGTATCATGACCTCCTTTCAGGCTCTTGGGCAGGCATCCCAGGCGACTATCGCCATGGTCGCTCCGGGCATTTCAGAAGCCCTGGTTGCTACAGCTCTGGGCTTGTTCACGGCCATACCGGCTGTTATTGCCTATAACCGTTATTCAACACGCGCCAATACATTATTAGAGGAATATGATTTGTTTCAGGAGGAATTGGTTGCCTTGATTGAGCAGCAGACTTCGGTAGCCGCCAGAGGATAAATTATGTTACGAAAGAAAACAGCCGGTGCCCGTCCCATTTCTGATATCAACGTGGTGCCTTATATCGACGTGATGCTGGTCTTACTGGTTATCTTCATGATTACCGCGCCCATGTTGACTCAGGGCGTGACCGTTGACCTTCCCAAAGCGGCCAGTGAAACTCTGCAGAGCAAAGACAGAGAGCCTGTGATTGTTTCGGTCAATCAAAAGGGCGAGTTTTTTCTGAATATTCATGAACAGCCTGATTTGCCTATTCAGCCGCAGGCCTTGATGGTGCGGGTAGCAGCCGAGATCGAGCTGGCAAAACAGGGGCATCAAAAGCTGGATGTTCTGGTCAAGGGAGATCAGGGAGTGCCGTATGGCAAAGTAGTAACGGCCATGAGCATGTTAAAGCAGGCTGGCGCAGAGCAGGTCGGGCTTGTAACTGATTCCTCCTCACAGCCAGAGGAGAACCGGGGATGATGAACGATAACAGTTATCGCAGTGCCTTCGTCTTTGCAATCCTCATACACCTGTCTCTTGCCTTTATGCTACTGGCCGAGTTCAGCAGCAGCCGCCCGGTTCTGGTCAAGGAAGCCGTCAATGAACCTGGCGAACTTACGCCGATAAAGGAAAGCGAAGAGCAACACCCTGAAGTAGTCAAGGCGGTCAGCGTGGACAGTCAGGAGGTGATGCAGACCGTCAATCGTCTGAAACAGGAACGTGTCCGTCAGCAACAGGCCGAGCAGGCACGACAGAATGCCTTAAGGCAACAGGCAGAGATGGCGCGCAAAGAGCGATTGCGTGAACAGCAGCAGCTGAAAAAACTGAAAGAGGAAGAAGCTGCTCTTGCCATTGCCCGTAAGAAAAAAATTGAAGAGGAACAAAAACACCTTAAGCAGCTGGCACAGCAAAAAGAACAGGAAGCCAAAAATCTTGCTGAGTTGAAAAACAAACAGAAAGAACTGGAAAAAAAGCAGAAGCAGGATGCAGAGAAACTGGCTGAGCTTAAGAAAAAGCAAGCCGAAGAGCAGGCCAGAATAACCAAAGAGCTGGCTGCAAAAGCGGAAGCGGATAAAGCAAAACAACGGGAAGCGGCGGAGAAGCAGGCAGCAGCTGACGCGGCGAAGCGGGCCCGGCTGGCTGGCGAGGTAGATAAATATAAAGCCTTGATCATCAACGCCATCAGTCAGCGCTGGATTTTGCCTGACAACGTCGACAGCAGCCTGTCCAGTCAGTTCCGGATTCGCCTTGCGCCTGATGGCGCTGTACTGGAAGTCAGCCTGATGCGCAGCAGTGGTGATGCCATCCTGGACCGATCCGCGCAGACAGCTATTTACAAGGCTTCACCACTGCCTGTTCCTGTAGATCCGGCAACCTTCGATTTGTTCCGCGATATCAGTTTAACCGTTAGACCACAGAATGTCAGGGGGTAAATGTGTTTTTTAAACGTAGCGTGATACTTGCGATGATGTTATTTTCTGGCTTTGCTTCAGCGCTGGATCTGGAATTAACCCAGGGGATTAATTCGGCTTTGCCGATAGCCATTAATTCTTTTGGCATCGATTCTGGCGCTCAGGAATTAACGGATATCATCAACAATGACCTGCGTCTGTCAGGGCAGTTTTCTATTATTCCGGCACCGGCCGGATCTCAGGATGGCCGGGCAGCCGTTGCGGCATGGCGTCAGGCTGGTGCGGACAGTCTGGTTACCGGACGCGTACAACGCTCAGGCAACCGTTACGATGTCAGTTTTGATTTGCTGGATGCCGTTGCTCAGGGGCGCGTGCTGCTGACGAAAAGCTTTCAGGTAGGAGCCCGTGATCTGCGTCCTCTGGCCCATCATATCAGCGATATGGTCTATGAAAAACTGACAGGGGAGCGGGGTGTCTTTTCCACACGCATAGCCTATGTTCTGGTACAACGGCAGGGTCAGCGTTCGCGTTATTCGCTGGAAGTAGCCGACGCTGACGGCTTCGGGCCACAGAGCCTGCTTGTTTCTGGCGAGCCAATTATGTCGCCTTCCTGGTCACCAGATGGACGACAGATTGCCTATGTTTCGTTTGAAAAGAAAAAAGCACAGATTTTTACGGTGTCAGTTGAAACGGGCAAACGTCAGCTCATAACCAGCTTCCCTGGGCTTAATCAGGCTCCTGCCTGGTCACCAGATGGACGTCAGCTGGCGGTTGTTTTATCCAAGGGCGGCAATCCAAAAATCTATCTGGTTGATTTGTCCTCGGGTAATTTAAAGCAGATGACTTTCGGCGAATCCATTGATACGGAACCGAGATTTTCACCCGATGGCCGCTCGCTGCTGTTTACTTCCGGTCGAGGTGGTTCTCCCCAGGTCTATAAGCTGACGCTGGCGGATGGAGCCATCAGCCGCGTTACCTACGATGGCAATTATAACGCCAAGGCCATGTACACACCGGATCAAAAGCATATTGTCATGCTGCATCGTGAAGAAGATAAACGCTTTAACATTGGTGTACAGGACACGTCCAACAGTCAGATCACCGCGCTGACCTTTTCGAGCCTCGATGAGTCGCCATCGGTGTCGCCGAATGGTCGTTTGATTCTGTATGCCACCCGTCATAATGATCAGGGTGTGCTGGGTATCGTGTCTATTGATGGCCGCATCCGCATGCGTTTGCCGGCACGCGATGGTGATGTGCAGGAACCTGCCTGGTCACCTTACCTGGGATAAGCTGTCTTGAATGTAAAACAATTAGCGCTTGGCATGGGTCTGGCCGTCCTGGCTCTGCAGACTCAGGCATGGAATAGTCTGGGGCATCGTCTGGTGGCTCAGATTGCCTATGATAATCTCAGCCCTGAGGCGCGCGATTTATTCAACCGCTACAATCGCTATATCGATAATCAGGGCTCTAAACAGGGGCCCCGCACGCTGGTTGCATCGGCGTCCTGGCTGGATACACTGCGTCAGCCCGATCAACTGTGGATGCAGTCCATGCACTACATCAACATTCCTTTTTCGCGTGATAACACACCGCTGCAGCCCCCTAAGGATGTGAATGCCGTGGTCAGTATTGATCAGGCAAGACAGATTCTTGAAAGCGGGCGTGCCGGCAATTACGAAAAGGGCTTTAACCTGCGTGTTCTGCTGCATGTTGTGGGTGACATACATCAGCCCATGCATGCGGTCAGCCTGTATAGCGCTCGTACACGCAACGGCGACAAGGGCGGTAATCTGTATCGACTCCGCTACAATCCAGTCGCTGATAATCTTCATGCCTACTGGGATCGCGGTGGTGGCTTGCTGCTGCGTGACAAGCCTTATTCAATATCCATGTTTCGTCGTCGGGCTAAACTGATAGAGAAGCGCTGGCCCTGCGATGCCCGCCAGCTTAACTTATCCCCACAGGCCTGGGCCGAGGAGTCTTTTCACACCGCGGTGAATCAGGCCTATCAATTGAACTATGGACAAAAACCGTCCCGTGTTTATCAGAAGCAGGTTAAACAAATCAGCGAACAGCGCCTCGCTCTGGCGGGTTGTCGTCTGGCAGCCTTGTTGAACCATATTGCCCTTGTTATTGAGGGTTAGCCTGTTCTTCAAGGCAGAATAACGGATTTTAAACTATGCTTGTTTAAACACACATGCGAAATACGGTTCAGTATGAAAACCATCAATGGACTGATAGTCTGGTTTATCGCGACCTTGTATGTGGTGTATGCCTTTTCTCTCAACACCGCTGCAGCCGTTTTTTTACCCAGCATTAAAAGCTCTCTGGCACTCAACAGTATCGAGGCAACCCTGGCTGTAACCATGTTTATCGTTGGATTTGCCTTTATGCAGATACCTGCCGGTTATCTTCTGGATCGCTATCCAGCCAGGTTTGTGGTCAGCGCAGGGGTACTGACCCTTGCCCTCGGCAATCTGTTTATCACCGCGGCAACCAGCCTGTCCTTGTTTGCGCTGGCTAATTTTATCCAGGGCGCCGGTGCATCCTTTGCCTTTGTGGCCGCAGGTATTCTGACGGGGCAATGGTTTAAAGCTTCCTTATTCCCCATTCTGTTTGGTTTGACACAAACCATGTCCTGTACCCTGTCTGGTATTTTGCACTATTATCTCTCATCCGCTTTACTCACTGGCACCTGGGAAAGCATTTATCTGCATTTGTTTTATGCGGGGATGGTACTTTTTGCCTTGAGCCTCATCATCATCAGAAATCCTCATGCTGACCAGCATGAACAGAACGGCAGTCTCTGGTCTTTGCTGAAGCAGGTTTGTGCAAGGCCACAACTCTGGATTATCACCATAGCCGTTTCAACTTCATTTGGTGTGCTGCTGGCCTATGGAAGCTTTTGGTATATTGATATTCAGACGTATTATCTTGTCAACTCGTCCGATGCCATGATCATCGGTGCCAGTATTTTCCTGGGCGTGGGTGTTGGGACGCCTTTGCTTGGCTATCTGTCTAATGTACTCGCATCGCGAAAAATGGTAATCCACCTGTCGCTGTCGCTTGGTGTCATATTCTTACTGGCTGGAATTTATTTGCCGCATTTTCATTTCGACTCCCTGATTCCAATTAAAATCGTCTCATTTTTCATCGGCTTTTTTCTGTCCGGCGCCATGCTGTTTTTCACCATTATTAATGAAACATTTCCCCAACAGACAAAAGGCCTGGCCTTAAGCGTGGCCAATACTGGTGTGTTCCTGTTTAACAGCCTGATGCTGTTTATTCCTTATGCCCTGACCACTTCAGTCATATTTTTTACCAGTCTGTGGATTTTACCGGCCATCATTATGATAGCCATTATGTTCCTATACTTTGTAAACGAATCAAATACCACAACCAGGGATGTGTAACATGAGAAACCAGACAACCGCGTATCGAGGCACCATTTTCTATTTCAAAGACAGCGCTACCCTTGCCAGCCTGCCCTCTGTTACCAAAGATTCACCTGAGGACAAGGATTGCCAGTACGTGTATATTGAGGACGGTGTTTTACTGGTGGAGCAGGGCCATATCAAGGCAGTTGGCCCTTATTCAGACTTGAAGGACCGCCTGGTTGATGTAAAGGTGGTCAACTATCAAAACAAGATCATCACGCCCGGTTTTATTGACACTCATCAGCATGCGGCACAAAGCTCTATTGTAGCGGCCTATGGTGAAAAACTGCTGGGATGGCTGGAGGATTATGTTTTCCCTGGCGAGAGTACCTACAGCAATCCCGTTACGGCTCGTGACGATCTGAATTTTTTCCTTGATCAACTGATACGCAACGGCACCACCACCGCGGTGTCGTATGGACCTTTGTTCCATGAAGCCACGGACATTTTTTTTGAAGAGCTGAGCAAGCGAAACATGCGTTTCATCACCGGTAATATCTTAATGGACGAAAATGCACCTGCCAGTCTGTGTCTCAGCACACAGGAGAACTATGACATCAGCAAACGCATGCTGGCGAAATGGGACGGAAAAGGGCGCTTGTCCTACTGCATTTCACCACGGTTTGCGCTGTGCTGCTCCCAGTCGTTACTTGAGTTGTGCGGCTCACTGAAAAAAGAGCATCCCCAGGTTTATATCCAGACACATCTGGACGAGAACCTTGCCGAAATTGAGTCGGTGAAAAAACTTTACCCCAACAGCAGACATTATCTGGACGTATACGATCAGTTTGGACTCTGTACCGACAGAACCGTGTTTGGTCATTGTATCCACACAACGGATGCGGAGCTGGCTCTGTTCAGGAAGTCGGGAGCCATCATGTCCTGGTGCCCTCTGAGTAATAATTTTCTGGGCAGCGGCCTGTTTAACTTCGCCAGGGCTCTTCAGTATACAGATAAAATTACGCTGGGCACGGACTGGGGTGCGGGTAATTGCCTGTCCATGTTTGCGGTAATGGACGATGCCTATAAGGTATCGATGTTGAACAGTGTGAAATTACCCAGCATGGCGCGCTGGTTTATGAGCACGCTCGGCGCCGCCAAAGCCTTACAGATTGATGACAAAGTAGGTTCGTTCAAGCCGGGTAAGGAGGCTGATTTTATTGTCATTGATCCGGATGCATCGTCCTATCTTAAATATCGTCGTGCCAGAGTGAATGATATTTTTGAATTGCTGTTTATCCTGATGACGCTGGGATCGGAAGCTAACATCAAGGCAACCTATATTCTGGGTGAAGCGGCTTATCTGAACGATGGGTGCAGTCAATAGTCGTTGTACGTCATCCTGAGCGAAGCGAAGGATCTCAAACGCCTGGAACCGAGCCAGATTCAGGAGATCCTTCACTACGTTCAGGATGACGTGAGTGCGTATTGGTGAGTTACTTTTTTTCAACCCTTGAAACCATGCTGCTAATTATACTCAAATATAAACAGCACCCGGTTGTTCACTGTCAACTACCTGGCTATAATGTCCCTTTTTTCTATAGATAAGTTTTTTGAGGATACGTTGATGCCAATTTATGAATATCAATGCTCTACTTGCCATCAGCAATTTGATTTACTGCAAAAGATGAGCGATGCTCCGGCAACATTATGCCCTAACTGTCAGAATCACACAGCGGTACGTATGGTTTCTGCTGCTGGATTCCAGTTAAAGGGCAGCGGCTGGTATGTTACCGATTTTAAAAATAAGACAAACACGTCAGCAGGCAGTAGCAGCGACGCCCCAGCCAGTAAACCCTCCGCCGATAAAAAAGACTAAAGGAAGCCTTATGCGAACGCATTATTGTACAGACGTTAACGAAAGCAAAATTGATCAAACGGTAAGCATTTGCGGTTGGGTCCATAATCGCCGGGATCACGGCGGCGTTATATTTCTTGATATCCGGGATCGTTCCGGCCTGGTGCAGGTTGTTTATGAGCCCGATCAATCAAGCGTTTTCAAAAATGCGGAAACATTAAGACACGAATTTGTTGTGCGCGTTACTGGTATTGTACGCTCAAGACCTGCCGGGATGGTGAACGACAACATGCTGACCGGTAAAATTGAAATACTGGGACAGAATCTCGAGATCCTGAATCAGGCCAATACGCCACCGTTTCTGCCCGACGAGCATCAGACAATTAACGAAGATCTGCGTTATCGGTATCGCTACCTCGATTTACGTCGCAAAGACATGCAGCACAATCTGTCCTTGCGCCATAACCTGATTCGCTGTATTCGTGAAACACTGAATGCTCAGAACTTTGTCGATATCGAAACGCCCATGCTTACCAAGGCGACACCTGAAGGTGCCCGTGACTATCTGGTTCCTTCTCGTGTACATCCGGGTGAATTTTACGCTTTACCGCAGTCACCCCAGTTGTTTAAACAGCTGCTGATGATGTCTGGATTTGATAAATATTATCAGATCGTTCGTTGTTTTCGTGATGAGGATTTGCGTGCCGATCGTCAGCCTGAATTTACCCAGCTTGATATCGAGATGTCATTTATAGATCAGGAAAACATCATTGACCTGATTGAAGGCCTGCTCACACGCGTATTCAAGGACATTCTTAACGTCGATATTCCGAACAGGCTGCCCAGAATGTCTTATGCCGAGGCGATGAGACGCTTTGGCAGCGACAAACCCGACCTGCGCAACCCGCTGGAGCTGGTCGATGTGGCGGATCTGCTTAAGGAGTCTGGTTTTGCAGTGTTTGCCGATGCGGCAAAAAGTAAAGAAGGGCGCGTGGTTGCACTGCGCCTGCCGGGCGGATGCAGTCTGAGCCGCAAGGATCTCGATGGTTACGCCGCTTTTGTTGCTCAGTACGGCGCCAAGGGTCTCGCTTATATCAAGGTTAACGATCGCAGTCAGGGCATGGCTGGGTTACAGTCACCCATTATCAAATTCATGTCTGAAACAGAGGTGAATGCCATTCTGGATCGTGCCGAGGCACAAAGTGGCGATGTGCTGTTCTTTGGTGCCGGTAAGGCATCCATGGTAACAGAATCCATGGGCGCGCTGCGGATTAAACTCGGCCACGACTGTGGTCTGATACAGCCGGGCTGGAAACTGCTCTGGGTTGTGGACTGGCCAATGTTTGAATCTGATGGCAGTGACAGCCGTCTGCAATCGATGCATCATCCTTTCACCTCACCCCAGGAACTGGACAAAGAGGCTTTAAAACAATCCCCAACTGGCACTCTTGCCAAAGCTTATGATATTGTAATCAATGGTTATGAGATTGGCGGCGGATCGATTCGAATTCATCAGCCAGAGCTGCAGCAGACCGTGTTTGATTTGCTGGGGATTAATCAGGAAGAAGCTCAGGAAAAATTTGGCTTTTTGCTTGATGCCCTGCAGTTTGGCTGCCCACCTCACGGCGGTATCGCTCTGGGTATTGATCGTCTGGCCATGCTCCTGACCAACTCGACATCAATCCGAGATGTGATTGCATTTCCTAAAACGCAATCCGCCTCGTGCCTGTTGACCAACGCACCAACGGCGATTGCCGATGCGCAATTGACCGAGCTGGGTATACGTCTGGCGAAACCGGCTAAATTATAGTAGGTTGGGCCTCGGCCCAACATGGGCATATCAAGTAATCGCAGTATGGTATAAATCCCACATTGCGATTAAAATCTGGAAAAAAATGTGGTGAACACGGCTCAATGGCTGTCTATAAAACTGTGGCTTATCTTTCTCGTCGCGCTGCTCTCCAGCACGTTCGCTGTAGCGGCGTCGTCCAGAGAAACAGATAACTCCAGCAAACTCATTGAGTATCTGGCTCAGGAAAAAATCAATCTGACTCTGGCCATTAATGAACTGAAACAGACGCCAGAGCCGGCGAATCAGGCAGAATACCTCAAATTAGTGCAGCAAAACGAAGCCCAGACCGCTCTCCTTCTGGCGAAGACCGCCAACTTTGAAAGCTTCATGGTGAATCAGAAAAAGCTGCAGGTTGATTTCAGTCTGCGCATTAAACAGCTGCAGCAGTTCCCGGCTGCGTCATCACCGCAGATAAGCGCCCAGGAAAAAATTGAGCGCATTAATACCCTCAACGAGATCAATAAAAAAACCATTGAGCTGATTAATGAAAATCTGGCTTTAACCCAGCATTATCGCGATTTGCTAAAAGATCAGCGTCAGATGCTTGATTTGTGGCAGTCTAAACGACAGTTGCGCGAGCAGCTGAATGCTTTGCATGCTCAGGAAGACAAATTAAATGAATCTCTGCGCAAACTCTATGAGAACAGTCTGCGCCTGCAGCAGGAGATTAAAGTAGCAGCCGGGTTTAAATCCACCTATTCTCTGGAAGCGAGATTGCTGCTTAACAACCAGGTGATTAATCTGACCCAGCACAAAGTGGCTGAACTGAATCTGCAAAGAAAACTCGCTAAAGCAGACTATCTGCTGTTAAAGGCGCCAGACATTCGTACACTGCAGACCGTTACAGATGTTTATAAGGATGTCATCAACCAGCTGTCTGACATGGAACAGTCGCTGAAAAACATGCTGCGCGTATTGAAAAACGAGCAACGCCATATCAACGATCCAGGTCTTAAACAGCAGTTTGATTCGCTGACGCGAATCATTAACACGCGTATTGCGGGCATCGGCATACAGGAACAGACCTTGCAGGAGGACCTGGAAAACCACCAGCAGGAATTGAAAAAACAACTGTCTGTCAGACAGAGTCTCTCAGAATATCGTGTGGACTTATGGCCTGTTATCTTTAACCAGTTCGCCCAGATTCCTGCACAGTTTTACAATTATCTCAAAGCACTGGCCATGAAAGTAAGGGATAACTATCTGTGGCAGGACCGCCTGTCGGCACTGCTGATTTGGGGCGCTTTTATCCTGGTTGGTGTGGGCCTGTTCAGCCTTAATATTTTTTTGAAACGAATGACTCAGGAAAAGGAACGCTCGCGCCTGTCAGCGCATTTATACGATGGAGCCCTGAGCATCCTGAGTCGCAACATGCCCCATCTGGCCGTGACCGGCGCCTTACTGGTGCTGTTTTATGCCAACCAGATTCCCTTTACAAACTATCGAATGCTGCTGGATCTGGTGCTGGTCTGGCTGACCTTCCGTTCGATGATCCTGGTCGCAAGACTCGGACTGATGGAACGTCTGAGCGATTCATCGGGCATTGATGTCCGTCTGTACTATCGCTTGAAATGGCTCATGCTGACAGGTGGCTGGATCACCGCCTTTATGGTGATCAGTCATCAGCTGCCGTTGTCTCTCCTGCTGCAGGATATCTTTAACCGTCTGTTTATGCTGTTCCTGCTTGCTGTGGCTATTGTGGTCTGGAAAAGTAATGATGTGATTATTCATATTCTCCATCCGCTGATGAAGGTAAAAAAGCGTTATCTGCGCAATGCGGTCATGCTGCTGGTCAGGCTGGCGCCGCTTAGTCTGTTTTTGACAGCGGTAATCGGTTTGATTGGGTATATCAATCTCGCCTGGACCATGAGCAGTTACATTGTTCAGATTCTCTTGATCATTTCAGCCTATGTGCTGCTGCGTGGCCTGTTGCTGGATGCCCTGGACCTGATGTCCGAGTGGATGATTTCGCGTTTAAATAACGGCTGGTTATGGATTGAGGTTCTGTTAAAGCCTCTGGATAAAATTCTGCGTGTGTTGCTGGTGATCTTTGCCTTGTTTGTCTTGTTTCAGGTGTTTGACTGGCATGCTGATTCCTCCGTGGTCACCAAATTGAAGCAGTTTGCCGAATACGGCCTGATTAATATTTCCGGTGTTCACATTACCATCACGAGCATTATTGAGTTTTTCATCTCGCTGTCGGTGGTGATCTGGGCGTCCAAATGGACCCGTGAATTTTGTTTTCGCTGGCTGTATCGTGACACGGCCGATGCGGGTATTCGCAACAGCCTGTCCGTATTCACGCAGTATGCGGTTATTCTCTTAGGCGGTTTTATAACCCTGCGCATCCTTGGCCTCGATTTCAGCGGTATGTCGATGATTTTAGGTGGTCTGGCCGTTGGTATGGGATTTGGCCTGCGTGATTTTGCCAGCAACATTGTCGGTGGCTTGATGCTGCTGATTGAACGGCCTGTGCGAGAGGGGGATTTGATTACCCTGGGCGGCTTTGAAGGGCGCGTAGCGCATATTGGCATTCGCTCCATGCGTGTCTCATCCTGGGATAATATGGAGGTTTTGATCCCCAACGCCGAAACATTTAACAAACCCTTCACCAACTGGACCCATCAGGACAGTATTATCCGTACAGTGATACCGATTAAAGTCAGCCGTGATGATGATCCCTTAATGATTCAGCAATTGATCCTGGACGTGCTGGCCATTATTCCAGAAATTGTGCCGGAACCGCCGCCGCAGGTATTCCTGAAACAGATTGACGATGCGCTGCTTGAGTTTGAAGTACGGTATTTTATCAATATCGCGCTACACACACGCTTCGAAGTTCGTTCCAAGGTATTATTTGCCGTTATGGCACAATTCAAGGCGGCCGGCGTCAAGGCACCGGTTCCTCCTATCAGTGTCGAATTCCCGGAAGGTAAGCATGAGCGCGCACTCAGCCATTTTGACGCCGACCAGTGAGAACGAACTTCTGGAGCGCTGCCGGGCCATCGAGGGCCTGAGTTTTGCTCAACTGGCTTCTTTAACGAAATGTCCAATTCCAGCACTGAAAAGCAAGCGAAAGGGCTGGGCCGGACAGGCGCTTGAAGTAGCTCTTGGTTCTACGGCTGGCACAAAATGTCTCCCCGATTTCCATCATCTGGGTATCGAGTTAAAATCCATTCCACTGAATGAACGTGGCAAACCGGCTGAGTCTACCTTTGTCACAAGCATCCCATTATTGAGTATTCATCATCAGACCTGGCCTGAATCGCAATGTTTTCAAAAACTGAAGCGAGTGCTCTGGCTGCCCTTGGAAGGAGACAGACAGATTCCCTTTGAACACCGGCGAATAGGTCGAGGATTACTCTGGTCCCCTAATGCTGAAGACGAGCGGATACTGGCCAACGACTGGCAGGAGCTATCGTGCATGATCGGCATGGGGCGACTGGAAGAAATTGATGCGACCATGGGCGAGTATTTACAGGTTCGACCCAAAGGCGCTAACGCGCGCTCTTTGTGTTATGGTTTCGACACGGAAGGAAACAAAGTGCTCACCCTGCCCAGGGGCTTTTATTTGCGCAGTCGATTTACAGAAAAACTGCTCATGCCTTGATGAGCCGACAAAGCGGGAGGTAGATTTGTCTTTCATAAACAAGCAGAAACCCATATATAAAATAGTTATGGCAGGGTATGCCAATACAGGGAAAACCGCCTTACGCCGTCGCTATGTTGATAATGTATTTTCCGAGTCAGCCAATTATCAGGCAACCATCGGTCTTGATTTTTCAGTCAAAACAATCCAGCAGAGTGACAGTTTACTGAAGCTGCATATTTGGGATCATGGAGGCTGTGAGTTATACCACGACCTGTGTATCCCTTTGTTTCATCAGGTTGATGCCTGTATCGTCAGTTTTGATTTGTCCTCGAGGCAATCGTTTGAAGACATCTATCCGTTTATGAAAAGGATTATTAAACCCTATACACCTTCCTGCACCATTATTCTGGCCGGGAATAAGCGGGATAAGGGCAGAGCAATTGAGCCTGAACGGGTGCACGAGTACATCGAAGAGTGGAATCGGGCTTATCCTTCACACCGGATTCATCAATACGTGGAGAGCAGTGCGAAAACGAATCGTCATGTGACGGAGATGTTTAATGAAACCATCCGCGCTATAACCCGCGCCAGTGACATGGCTTTTCCTGCTGAGCCGTCAGAGCAGGAATTCAAGTCACGTTTAACGGCAGCCTTCGAGGCGCGAATGGCAGCTGATCGTGCCCGCTATTGTGGGTTGTATCGATTCTTTGTGCGCTCGCGCGTTGAAAATCGTCTGCATACGCTCAGTGTTTCAGATTTTATTCAGCATGCGAGGCGTGCTGATAACCGCAGCCGGGCTGTGTGTGTTGAGCTGGGGTGGCTTGACCGGAATGGTGGATTAACCGAAAACACTCCCGGATTAAACTAAAGCCTGTCCCGGATTACGGCGGCGCCCAATCCGGGCTACAGTATGAGCGGGGTGAATTAACCGAGTAGCCCGGATTAGCGCCAGCGTAATCCGGGGGCATGGCTACCCACTACCAGCGTCTGAGCGCCTGCTCAACAGCCAGTGATAATGCGCGGTGAGCCTCGTCCGTTGGATGCAGGCCATCGGCAAATATATAACCTGTTGGTGTACCTGGAGGGCAGAGAATAGCCGAGGGAACAGCACCACAGGCAGGATCAGTGTAATTAGTAAAGTAAAACGCCTGACCGTCAACCATGTAAGGCTTGCCAGCTATCGTGCTTTCTATCACATCATCCACAATCCCATATACGTTGACGTATAAAACCTTAACGCCGGTTGATGCAATAACCTGCCCAAGCTTTTGGTTCAACATGGAATTAAAGGTAAAAGACAGGGTTTTCATGCTGGCTGGAAGGCCGGGAACATTCATTCCTCGAATGAAAGGTGTGTAACCCAGATTCGGCAGACTCATCACTACCACCTGTTCTGCACCATGTCGGCTTAACAGCGCAACCTCGTTCGCGATATTCGTTGAGGCTATGTCGGCGGTAACCAGTAAGTTACATTGCTGAGCTGCTGCCGGGGGAAGCTGGCTGCATTGGGGCGCGATGGCTGGCGTCGTTAAGGTAGTCAGAAAATCGTTGGCACCTGACCAGATAAAATACACCGCATTTGGATCAAGTGGTGTACCCGCTGTTGCCAGAAAGTTTTGTATCTGAGCGTGCAGTGACGGCGCCCATTGCAGATTAAAGCCACCGGAGTTGGTGGTACTGCCACCAGCCGCGTAATCAATACCCATCAAGGTACCTGATACAGGCCCGACCCCAGGTGGATTGCTGAGAGGCGTGGTGTTATTGGTGATCAAATCAGGAGGATTTGGAAATGGATAGCTTCCCGATTCAAAATCCGGCAAAACGAACCCCTTGATATCCCTGGCCAGATACTGTGACCACGTAAATCCACCATAGGTTGTAAATGTTGGTGCCTTACCATTGGGCATGCTAGAGCTCACTAACGGCAGATAGTTATTAAAGCCACTGTCGGTAAGACTGTCCCCAAAAAAGTAGAGCTGTGAAATTTTATCCAGCGGAATGGCCTGAGCCGTGTGGCAAAGGCCCAGACTCATGATTGCTGCAGCGGTCAATGCTCCGGCTTTCCGTCCCTTGCTGGTAATCATCGATGATAAATTATGCAACATGCTTTCTTCTCCATGAAATTTGTTAGAATTTGTAACGCAAGGCCAAAGCGACAACATCAGCATGCCCTTTGTAATTGGCGTGAACCTGATTAATCTCCAGAGGAGCCGGGTTTTCCGGGTTCGTGCCAGAGGCCTGCGTCACGTTAACAACCTGGTTTTGCATGAAGATATGCGCGTAAGCACCATCTATCGAGATTTTTTTGTTGACAACATAACTGGCGCCAACATTAAGCCATACGCGGTTTGCATCAGGAATGCGAGGATCGCGATACGTATCAGATGTAGGTGTCTGATCATAGGCAAGCCCACCTCGAAACGTCCAGAGAGGCGTCGCATGGTATTCAGCTCCCAGAGAGCCAAACCAGGCGTTTTTCCATTTCAGAGGAATCGTGCTGTTGGTTGCAAACGCTTCCGGCATGTCGATGCTGAGCTGTTGAATCGTACTCCAGAAATTAAGCTGAGCGGTTGCCTTAAGCGTCCAGTCTGCCAGATCATGGGCCGCGCTCAAGGTAAGAACATCCGGCGTTTTGAGATGCCCGAAAACCGATGTTTCTGCGTTGAAGAGAAAATCAACCGAGGGAGCAGGGACGGTATTTCCTGGCGATGTGTATTGTTGGCCATGTCCTCTCAGATTATCAGAAACAGGGGAGCGATATCCCAGGCCAATACGCGTTTTTTCATCTGGTTTATACAGCATACCCAGCGTAAAACCGAGGCCCCAGTTATTGGCTTTGAGGTAGGTAGGATTCGTTGCTGAAATCAGATTATCAATGGGGGCGTAGCCTGTGTATGGTCCGTTGAAATTGGAAAAAATAACGCTCGTATACTGAGCCTGCACACCGGCACCCAGTGACAGTTTGTCATTGACCATGTACGCCAGAGCCGGATTGATGTTAATGGTTTTAATAGAGCTGTAATCCGCGGCAAAACGCAGCACAGAATCATTAACATAATTGGTTTTTAAGCCAAAGGGCCCGACAAGAGCCAGTCCACCTACGACTTTGTCCGTGAAGCGCCAGCTGACATAGGCATCGGGGACAAAGGCTGACGGTGATATATTATTTTGGTAAGTCTGCCCCTGAACAACAGCAGAAATGCTGCTGGGTGGTAAAGTGCCGGGAACATTAACCGTGTGTACGGCTGAGCCATTAGACATGGAAATAGACGGCATGATTTCACTGGCGCCGATATAAGCCTGGTTTTCAGTGAGTGTTGCAAGCGTTGCCGGGTTAATAAACATCGCGGATACGTCATCGCGTGCCGCTGCTGCTCCGGCCAGGGCATCACCCTGAAGACCCGGACTTACTTCATTAATCTGAAATCCAGCAGTATACGCAGGCAGACAGTACATTGCCTGTAGAACAAACAGAGCAAGGCATGTTTTACGCGGTTGATTTGGTAGATAACCCATTGTGCTCGCCTCCTTGGCATTGGTTTTAAACTTTCCGTGTAAAAAATCCTATCCAGATTATCATGCAGTCAGCGAATTTACGAGCTATGGCTATATCATTACTCACAAGACTGACAACTATTTTTCGGCCAAATAAAGTCGTTCCCGCGAAGGCGGGAATCTATTTATAATCAGGTAAAGTGCTCAGGTAATGGATGGATTCCCGCTTTCGCGGGAACGACACACAGTTTTTTAGAGACTTGTGGGTAATGACAGGGCTATGGTATGTAAATATCTCTGTAAATCTGATATACTACCGGGTTAATTTAATTGCAGGAGTTTCATATGGCCCTTACTATTATTCAACAGGCACTTACCTTCGATGATGTGCTGCTGATTCCTGCCCATTCCCTCGTGTTGCCAAAGGAAGTATCCTTAAAAACCCGTCTGACCAACGAAATTGAATTAAACATACCCTTGTTGTCAGCTGCCATGGATACCGTTACCGAAGCCCGACTGGCCATTGCGATGGCGCAGGAAGGCGGTATAGGCATAATTCATAAAAACATGAATATACAGGCGCAGGCAAATGAAGTCCGTAAAGTGAAAAAATTTGAAAGCGGCATGGTCAAGGATCCAGTATACGTTTCGCCGGATTTGACGGTTCAGGAGCTGCTGGACGTGATGACTCATCATAATTTTTCCGGCGTACCCGTTGTGGATGGCGATAATCTGGTGGGCATTGTAACCAGTCGCGATATCCGTTTTGAAACCAACCTGTCTCTGCCCGTATCCGCCGTCATGACGCCACGTGAGCGTCTGGTGACAGTGAAAGAGGGTGCCGGGCGCGAAGAAATCCGCAGTCTGCTGCATCGACACCGTATCGAAAAGCTGTTGGTGGTGAATGATGCCTTCCATTTACGTGGACTGATTACCGTTAAAGACATACAAAAGGCAAAGGAAAATCCGTTTGCCTGTAAGGATGCTTCCGGGCAGCTGCGCGTCGGTGCCGCTGTTGGTGTAGGTGAGGGGACAGACGAGCGGGTCGAAGCTCTGGTAGATGCCGGCGTGGATGTTCTGGTTGTTGACACAGCCCATGGTCATTCTCAGGGCGTATTAAACCGCATTAAATGGGTTAAAAAGCACTATCCACACGTGCAGATTATCGGCGGTAACATCGCAACAGGCGCGGCAGCCCGTGATCTGGTGGAGGCGGGTGCCGACGCGGTCAAGGTAGGTATAGGGCCAGGCTCGATTTGTACCACACGCATTGTAACGGGTGTAGGTGTTCCCCAGATTTCTGCCATTGCCAACGTAGCAGACGAACTAAAGGGCAAAGTACCTGTGATTGCAGACGGCGGAATCCGCTTCTCGGGGGACATCTGCAAGGCGCTGGCAGCTGGTGCGAATACTGTCATGCTCGGCAGCATGTTTGCCGGAACAGAAGAATCTCCAGGCGAAATTGAGTTATACCAGGGGCGAACCTACAAGGGCTATCGCGGCATGGGCTCAATTGGTGCCATGGCTCAATCACAGGGCTCCAGCGATCGTTATTTCCAGGATGCCAGTCAGGGTATGGAAAAACTGGTACCGGAAGGTATTGAAGGACGCGTACCTTACAAGGGTATGGTACAGAGTATTATCCACCAGATGATGGGCGGCCTGCGTTCCTGCATGGGATATACCGGATGTAAAGATATCAGCAGCCTGCATGAAAGCGCACAGTTTGTTCAGGTAACCAGTGCTGGCATGAGCGAATCCCATGTCCACAACATCAACGTGACCAAACAGGCACCAAACTATCAGGTGGACAATTAATTATGATGAGCAACATGAAACGTAACCCTTTGCTGATTCTTGACTTCGGATCACAATATACCCAGTTAATTGGTCGACGCGTCAGAGAAATGGGTGTTTACTGCGAAATTCATCCCTTTGATTTTTCCCAGGCTGACTTTGAGGCCCTGGCTCCCTGCGGCATTATTTTGTCTGGTGGCCCGGCAACGGTGACGCTGGAAAGTAACCCTCGCGCACCTGACTGGGTCTTTAGCTGCGGCCTGCCTGTTTTAGGTATTTGTTATGGGATGCAGACCATGGCAGTACAGCATGGAGGTGAGGTGCAGTCATCTTCCATTCGTGAGTTTGGCTATGCTGAGCTGCGTCTGCATGGCCACAGTCGCCTGCTGGAAGGGATAAGCGATCGCGTTGACGAGGCGGGGCAGGATCTGCTGGATGTATGGATGAGTCACGGTGACAAAGTGACCCGGTTACCCCAGGGTTTTGACGTTATCTGCGAAACCCGCAATGCGCCGATTGGCGGCATGGCCAATGAGGCGCGCCGCTGGTACGGCCTGCAGTTTCATCCGGAGGTCACGCATACCAGACAGGGTCTGCGTATCCTGCAGCGGTTTGTGGTTGATATCTGCGAGGCCTCTACAGACTGGACCGCGCATAATATTGTTGAGCAGGCAATTGCTGATATTCAGAGACAAGTGGGCAGCGAACAGGTACTGCTCGGCCTGTCCGGCGGTGTGGATTCTTCCGTGGTAGCCGCACTACTGCATAAAGCGATCGGTGAACAGCTGATTTGCGTATTTGTGGATACAGGTCTGCTGCGCCTGAACGAAGCGGATCAGGTGATGGCGATGTTTGGTCAGCACATGGGGCTGCGAATTATTGTTGTTAATGCCGAAGACAGATTTTTGAAAGCTCTGGAAGGAGTCGATTGTCCGGAGAAAAAGCGCAAAATTATTGGGCATACGTTTATTGAGGTGTTTGATGATGAAGCCTCGCGTCTTTCAAACGTAAAATGGCTCGCTCAGGGAACAATCTACCCAGACGTAATTGAGTCCGCCGCCACCAAAAACAAGGGCGCCGGTGAAGTGATTAAATCGCATCACAACGTAGGCGGGCTGCCGGATACGCTGAATCTTAAATTACTGGAGCCTGTTCGCGAGTTGTTCAAGGACGAAGTACGCAAAGTCGGCGTTGAGCTGGGTCTGCCTTTTGACATGGTTTATCGTCATCCGTTCCCGGGGCCAGGTCTTGGTGTTCGTATTCTTGGTCAGGTGAAAAAAGAATATGCAGACATCTTACGTCAGGCTGATGCCATTTTCATTGAAGAGCTGCATAAAGCAGGGCTGTATCATAAGGTCAGCCAGGCCTTTGCGGTGTTTTTACCCGTTAAAAGTGTGGGGGTCATGGGGGATGGTCGTCGTTATGATTACGTGATTTGTCTTCGCGCAGTCGAAACCATTGACTTCATGACAGCGCATTGGGCGCATCTTCCCTGGGATTTTCTTGGTCATGTGTCGAACCGCATCATCAATGAAGTACAGAATGTGTCCCGTGTAACCTATGACATTTCAGGCAAACCACCCGCGACTATCGAATGGGAATAAGCGACACAGACTGGATGCAACTTGCCCTCGAACAGGCACTGCTGGCGAAACAGGCTGGCGAGGTGCCTGTTGGTGCGGTTTTGGTTGATTCAAACGGGCACTTATTGAGTTGTTCTTATAACAAGGTCATTACGCACAGCGATCCCTGCGCACATGCCGAAATCCTTGCCATTCGAGAGGCCGCTGCCTCCACCGCTAATTACCGTCTGGAGGGGTGCACTTTGTACGTCACGCTGGAGCCCTGTGCCATGTGTGCTGGTGCCATCGTTCACGCACGTCTGAAACGTCTGGTTTTCTCCTGCCGGGATTTTAAAACAGGCGCAGCTGGCTCGGTTCATAATCTGCTGCGCGGTTTTCCTTTGAATCACCGGGTGCAGATTGACGAAGGAATCCTGCAATCTGCCTGCGCAGACGTGCTGACAGATTTCTTCAGGGCGCGCCGAAGCAATTGATAGATTATTTTTACTATGAAGAGAAGCATGCCAGACAGTGAAAAAATAAGTACTTATGCCGAACAACTGGACTTTATTTTTGACCAGTATCAATCCATCGCCCACAGTGACCCCCATCAACTCAGGCGGGCGCTGCCCGGCAAAGAGCTGTGGCGATTGTTTATTGACGGTAACAAGCAGAAAAGTGGTCGTGGCGTGCAATTGGACACCTACATAAAACCCAGACCATTCTGTTTTGGGTTGTTCCATTTCAGTCCGCAGGAATACACGGTAAAAGAGTACATTGAACGAATTGAGAAAATCAGATACGACAAAAAATACGGTTATGTTGGAAGCCAACTTCTGATCATGCTTTACAACTTCCAGTGGATCTTGACTGAAGAGGAATACAGCCAGTTTACGCTACTGGATCTTCTCAAAATGGATAAAGGCTGGATTCCGTTTGAACGAAATGAAGCAGGGTATATCCGAGCGATGGGTTTGGGTTTTCATGCTGTTTGTCGAACTCATGAACCACTTACGGTAGAGTTTATTAAACAATTACATAAACTGGCTACGAATAATGTGGAGAATACGGCATACAATAATAAAGGAGAACATGATAATAATAATGGTGAATTCAGACTCCTCTCTGGTGTTCATTATCCCTTGGGAAAAAAAAATGCGACTGAAAAAGGGCTGTTGGAATTTATCAGAAAGATAAAAAAAAATCATCAGGATACTGGCAAAAACGACCTCTATCTTATGGAAGCAAATTTTCTCGCAGAATTTCATTACAATGGAAAATGCCTTGCATTAATTGAAAATCTATCGGGAAAAACGGAGCTTGACGAGCTGGAACTGTGTACCTTGTTCAAAGAATTCGTTATAGCGGGAAATGAACAGCGTGTGGAACAGTTTATACCATATATTAAAAAATTATTACTCGCAACCAGCGAATCGGAACTGGCTGCAACGTTCTTTTCTGAAATATGCAGCAATCAATCCTGGTGGTATCAGGAAAGCAATCAACCGGATGAAACGAATCGTGATTTGAGCCGGCAAATGCAGGAATTACTGGAGCAATATCAGGAAGATATCGTTGCAACGGATGAACCTTTACGTAAATTGCAAATTATTATCCGGTATATTCAATCATGCGAACAACTGCATCCTTTTGCTGATGGTAATTGCAGAACGTTTTGCATCTTGTTGTTAAACCATTTATTAATTCGAAATGGATTCCCGTTTGTCATTTTAAATGATCCGAATACGTTCGATATG
Source organism: Legionella navarrensis (assembly GCF_052527415.1). Classification (NCBI taxonomy): domain Bacteria; kingdom Pseudomonadati; phylum Pseudomonadota; class Gammaproteobacteria; order Legionellales; family Legionellaceae; genus Legionella; species Legionella navarrensis. Next base: position 81,926 of record NZ_JBNVZR010000004.1, read on the forward strand.
TTCAGCGAAAGCGAATTATTACAGAACGTTCTGGATGGCATGAAAAACACGTTCACCCTGTTGCAAACCGGAGCATTGTTTCATGTTTCAACGGATGCCATCTTGTCTGCTCTGCATAGCAAACCGTGTTTTGCCCCGGCATTGGCCTATTTTAACGACGTCGTTCAAGCGGAATGTATAGATCGGACACGTGCGGACAACAACCCGGCGTCATTAGCGCCCGTATTCAGCAGTATTTAAAACCGTGCGGTCAAATGAGCGACTCCAGTTTTTTGCAATCGGGGCATAACCCGTAAATGGCGAGAGCGTGATCGGTCATTTGCTCAAATCATTCAAAATGAGATGCGCAGAAAATGGCAATTGTCGTGGAGATCTTTCAGTTTTCTTCGCCAACACTCGCCAAGACGGATTGTCACAGGTATTCATTTTAAAACTGATGGGCTGGCGCTTTGGTATCGCTAAAGCCATGTTCAGTCATGGCGTCAATGACTTCTTGTCGAAGTTGGTTCGTGTAATACGCAAAACTTGAATGATCATGAACGTATGAAGCGAAAAAAACGAAAGCTCTTAGTGGCGCAGAATGAGTAGTTGGGTTTTGTGTCGCACTCAATAGCTCGGTAAACGTACGAGATGCTTCAATTCTGGCGAGAGCTTCTTTTAACGGATAATACCCCACTCTTTGCATGGGCCCGCCTTCTATTCCAACACTATGGACACATGGTGGAATGGTCAAAGCCAGGCGTCTTAATACCTTCAGGTTAGCAGAATCTGCCAGTAAGCTGATTAATACCTCTGATTCAGATGGGGAAGAGCGGTGCATATTAACTCCTTTTACATATTTTCTGGATTGCGAAACAGATAATATCGTCTTATTGGTGAGATCACAACAGCCATTGTTATCGTGCTTAATCATCCCTCGGGATGTCCGGAGCCGAGTAGAGATGACGTTGCTACGATATTGAGAACAAGCGAGGCTCTTTCATGGTTTTAAATTAAATTGATTGATCAATTTGTTGTGGGCAAGGGCGAAATCACGTCATTAGGCCTGGCGCTCCGGAACTTGCGCCCTGATGCAAAATTCATAAATATTGTTTAACCCAGCGAACGATATCTTGAGCGCTCATCACCCCTGAGTGTCGAGCAATCTCTTTTTCATGTGAAAAAATCATTAAAGTGGGAATACTTTGAATTTGGTAGCGAGCAGCTAACGCTTGTTGTGATTCCGTATTGATTTTAACAAACCTGACTTTTGGCTCTAGAAGCGTTGCAGCCGCTTCAAAATAAGGTGCCATCATTTTACATGGGCCACACCACTGCGCCCAAAAGTCAACCAACAATGGGATATCGTTCTTTTTGAGATGAAGATCAAAAAGTACTGTATCTAAAGAAACAGGTTTTCCATCAAAGAGTGCTTTTTGACACTTCCCACATTTAGGATGCTCGGTTAATCGTGATGAAAGCAAACGATTTGTTGTCTGGCAGTGAGGACAAACAATATGGATTGAATCAGTCATTGTTCTTCTTATTAATTAATTAATAGCAAAAAGGCTTATTACAAGTTACTTTGTATTAAAGATAAGCTCTTTATACAAAGTAACCTAAAGCGCGTCAGTATCTTAACAAGTACACCTTATTTTACTTTATTTTTTAAAGCCATGCAGTGGGTAACCACAGCAGAAGAGGCTTTTGCGTAGTTACTTCCCGATCCTAATGAAACTTCTGAGCTCATCGATTCACCTTTATCTGCGCGCTGTACAATAGAACCTGCTTCTTTATGAAAATCAGCATGGGCTTGCTTGAGCATCCCAAATTCCGGGTGCGTTGCATATACGGCTGAGTCAGAAGAGTGTAACCACTTGCCGAGATCGCATTTATTATCTGAAGATACCTCCGCAGAGCTTAATGACTTATCAGGCTTATTAATATAAGTAGTTAGCTTCATTTTCCATACCGCATGCGCTTTAATTGCATCGCCAAAATTCATCTTACGCTCCTTGTTGTTTATCCACAGTATAGACTACTTAATAAATTTCTTTAAAATCAGTTCGAGAGGACAAAATCCTGTAAATCCACTTTGAAAAAGATTGAGTCCCACAAACACAGTAAACCATAAAAAAATGAACATTAATAAATACTGGACTGGTACTGTTTCCATTTAATTTTGACCGGTAAAATATTGTACGCGATACTTATCTATGTCGTCCCCGCGCAGGCGGGGATCCACTTCTATCAAGGCACAATGCCAGGTTATGAATGGAAATAGTGCTGGCACCATGGACACTTGGTGGAATGTTCAAAGCAAGGAGTCTTAATTCCTTTTGTTTAGCATAATGGGGTTCTAGCCCGGAACCGTCGAAATTTCCGGATTAATTTTAGTCACACTTTTCTTTTTTGAGGCATCAACGATTAATAGCAGGTGTTGGTTCGCTACATTCCAGAACATTATTGATGCGCCCGATATTATAACGAAAGAATCGATTCGCATGTACGTTATTTCTCTCGCAAGTGAATGTATACGTAGTAGGACTTTCGAGCGTTCTTCCGCAGACGCGCATTTTGATGCGATCGGATGTGATTTTTGTACAGAACATGTCATTAAGGTTGCTATTTGATTCGCGAAATAATTGACCTAATGATATATGTCTTTTGTTAACAGGTTTGCTAGAGCTTAACCAATTTGCTTTTACTGTACCCTCTACCAATCCTGTCTCGTCAAGGCCGTTTGGACATTGACTCCAGTCAACCAGTCTCACAATACCTGCCGCCAACAGAGTAAAAGGCGTGGCGGCAATTGCAGTAATAGCCGAAATCAGAAATCTTGGAACAATAATCATTCTGTTCAGAGCGTATGCCAGAATCGCCAATGGTAGACGCCAAAGACTACATGACGTCCCCCACAGATGCACTTCGGAACGTGCTAGAAAAGCGGTGATCCCTAAAGTTGCCCAATCAAACAAACCCATTCTGGCTTCTCTTTTGCTCGTATATATATCTCCATAAAATACAGAAAAAGTGTCACGCCATTTTTCAGGGAAACTGGTGCGAAGGGTTCGGGCATGAGGATGGATTCTGCTTTCATATAAAAAAGAGAACGGGTTAACACGCATGGGGAAACTCCTTCGGATTTATGGCAGACATTTTATGCGCATAAGCCACACCTGCCTGCAAAGCGTAGCGTCCTATGTTCTTAAAACTCAGGGAAAAATATCATATTAGGAGGCTCAGATGCAACCCGTTGAAATTTCCAGACAACTTTACGAGATGAGACTGATGTTGACCGATAAGACTGGCGTTTTGATAAGACTGGCGTTTTATTGGTGAGATCATAACGGCCATCGTTATCGCGCACAATCATCCCTCGGGATGTCCGGAGCCGAGTAGAGATGACGTTGCTTCGATATTGAGAACAAGCGAGGCTCTTTCATGGCTTTAAATTAAATTGATTGATCAATTTGTTGTGGGCAAGGGCGAAATCACGTCATCAGTGTTTAAAAAATTCTCTACAGAACAAATAACCGCGAAAATGAGCCAGAAAAAAACTTTTGTTATAACAGAAAAGAACCATATTATTGGCACAGCAAGTATTGAGAGATCTGGTACGCAGAGTTTTATATATTACAGACTAAGGAGTAGGGATGAAAGTAAAAGCCGCCATTGCATTTGAAGCTGGGAAGCCCCTGGAAATTGATTTTGTCGAGCTAGACGGACCTCGCGAAGGTGAGGTACTGGTTGAAATAAAAGCGACCGGTGTGTGTCATACCGATGCCTACACTTTGTCTGGTCAGGATCCAGAAGGTTTATTTCCTGCTATTCTAGGGCATGAAGGGGCCGGTGTGGTGGTTGAAACAGGACCGGGCGTCACCAGCCTGAAACCAGGTGATCATGTGATCCCGCTCTACACACCCGAATGCCGTCAATGTGAGTATTGCCTGTCGCAAAAAACCAATCTCTGTCAGGCTATCCGCAGTACCCAGGGCAAGGGGCTGATGCCCGATGGCAGCTCACGCTTCCGTCTCAACGGTCGAGCCATTCATCACTACATGGGCACCTCAACCTTTGCCAATTACACAGTGTTGCCGGAAATAGCGCTGGCCCGCGTCAGAAAAGACGCTCCCTTTGAAAAAATCTGCTATATCGGCTGTGGTGTTACCACAGGTCTTGGCGCTGTGCTGTTCACGGCTAAAGTGGAGGCGGGCAGTACGGTTATTGTGTTTGGGCTTGGAGGAATCGGCCTGAATGTGATTCAGGGCGCCCGCCTCGTAGGCGCCAGACGGATTATCGGCGTCGATATCAATCCCAATCGTATCGAACTGGCCCGTAAAATGGGCATGACCGAGTTTGTGAATCCCAATGACGTAACGGGTGATTTGGTGGCCCATCTGATTGAGCTCACTCAGGGTGGTGCAGATTACACTTTCGAATGCGTAGGAAATGTCACGCTGATGCGTCAGGCACTTGAGTCCTGCCACAAGGGCTGGGGCGTGTCTACAATCATTGGCGTGGCTGGTGCCGGCCAGGAAATTTCTACACGACCTTTTCAACTGGTCACGGGACGAGTCTGGCAGGGATCCGCTTTTGGTGGTGCACGCGGACGCACCGATGTACCAAAAATCGTCGACTGGTATATGGAGAATAAAATTGCCATTGATGACATGATTACTCACACGCTGCCCATTGAACGCATTAATGAAGCCTTTGATTTGATGCATCGTGGTGAATCGATTCGTACCGTCGTTCATTTTTGATCCATAGCGCCCGCCTGCCGTGCTTTATGCGCGGCATCCCGCGGAGCAATGAAGTATATCAACCCAGATTTTTATCTCACATTATTTGCTCACATGGCAGACAATCCGCACTCGCAATTGACCATAATGTAGTCAATTGGCACTGAGTAGATTATAATTATTAAAAAAAGCCTCTCGTTGAAGGCATACAGACAACACCAGTATGGCTGAGGATAGATTTATGTTTAACGAAGAGAATGCGGATCTTTTGCAAAGATACCTTACCCGAATTGAAAATCATTTCGAGCTTAACATTGATGGTAAATCAATTGAGGCGGATGAACTTGCTCTGACTCCCATGGCAAAATCTCTCTTTCTTGCAGCTGAACCCGGGCAGGGTTTTGTTGGCATTGTGCATTTAAATAAAAATACCGAGGGCAGGTATGAAATACATCTGTTGCCCTCCGCCAACACAGGTGATGGGCTTCCTGAAACAGACCGGCATGGTAGAAAACTGCTGCGTTCAAGAGGGGCCCTGGGCAAAGGCGGGCATAATATTCATTTGCAGGCCGTTCTGGAACTGGGATTATCAAGTTCATACAATCAGGGCAGACTATTGGGTTTCGGGATTTGGAAATCCGGTTGTGCCGTCAAATTCCCCACGTCTCTGCCATCTGCCAATGGCTTGATCCCTGATGAATATCACATCATCAGGGAAGGGGAGCATTTGCGTATTTATTATGCCGAATCCAGCCGCGAAACAACGCTGCTTGAGCAGGAGACGCCCGTCAACAAAGCGCTCTACCTTCTGATTACTAATCTTTATAAGACTGCCGGACCGGATGGCCCGGACGATCAGGCAAAAAGAAAAATCATGCGGATCATTCGCCACTATCATCAGCGCGATCAGCGCCAAAGCCCTATGGAGCAAATACAGTTTCTCTTGTCGTCTATTACGGAAGACAGCTTACAGAACGAGGCATCGGGCATTAAGCATATGCGCATCAGCTCTACCAGCCTCAATGACGGTTCTACCCCTAAAAGAGGTGAGTTTACCGGGGGTTGCCGCTATGACGATATCTATCTGAAGCGCATGGAAATCCAGTTGGTAGAACATATTACGCATCTTAATGAAATACCAAGAGAGTTACCCCATTCTGTGGCGCAGTCCATTCTCAACCGTATCCAGACCGAACTTGGCGGAGATTCGCCTTTATCCAGTCTGCTTCCTGCTGCCAGCTGGGGACACAAGGAAGCTGAAAGCCATTTGCAGGCGCATCCTGTCGAAGGATTACTGGAGTACGCCAGAATCACCGGTAACCGCGCGCTGCTGCTGGCAATTCGGGAAGCATACCCGGAACTTGAATCAGCATGGCAGCATGGCACTTTTGTCAGCAATCTGATAAGGAACCTGTTTATACCACCACTTCCGAACACAAATAACGCTGAGCTGCGGCAGATCAGGGCAGGAATCCTGTCATCCCGCATGAGTATCCTCCATGGCCTGATTGAGTGTGGTGAAGATCCGAATATGCTTTTTCGTTCTCTTATCAACGCTTTTTTTTCCTCTGCAGACTCAGTTGATAAAATCATGGCTTACAGGGAGGTTATCGCTCTGCTGTTGAGCAAAGGAGCGAATGCCGAGGATATTTCGTGGGCATGTCACCTGTCTTCCGAGATGGTAGCTGCACTGGTTGAAGCCGGCATGCCGCCTCAGTCTGTCTTGAATCGTTTCCTCAGTCAGATTAATTTTGATGCCCATGATACCGCCATGATGAATAGTTTTCTGACGACATTTACGTATTTGACAGCGCAGGGCGCCAATACTGAAACGGCTCTGTATCACTGTAATGCGGACAGAGAGTGGCTGGTTCGATTTCTTCTTGAACGGGGGGCTCGCCCTGATGTTTTTATCCTGGCAGAACAGGGATATGTCGATCTTCTTAAACAGGCGATTAGCCAGGCTCCCCCTGATGACACAGTAAAACAGACTCTTATGACCATAGCCGCACGACAGAATCAGGCTGATGTAATCCGTGCACTGTGTCAAATGCAGTGGAATCCTGATTTACCCGATTCAGACGGTGAATATCCGGTCATGACAGCGATAAGATATGGGAAGACGGAGGCCTTAACGGCGCTGATTGAGTCTGGAGCGAATCTGGACATCAGGGATAAATCAGGGAATTCACCCGCCACACTGGCTGCACTGAAAGGCAATTCCATCCTCTTAGAGCAGCTTGCTCAGGCCGGTGTTGATCTGTCTGTCCCAGACACAAACGGCTTTACTCCCGTAACAGCAGCAGCATCACAACGCCAGTTTATGGTTCTGCTGTGCCTGCGCATGCTAAAAATAGACCTCATGCAACCAGACAGCAGAGGGCGAAGCCTGGGCGAGATAGCATCAGAGCTGAACGACTCCAGCCTGCTGAGCTTACTGCCCCAGGAATCCCAGGCGGCCAGCTCAGACAAAGTATTTACAACAGGCAACATGAACATGCGATTTTTTAAAAACAGCCGAGACAGCAGGTCTGATTTGGATGATGAATATTTAAATTTTATTGATAAAAAATTCCGGGATTTTTAGGGGTGATGGCAATTAACCCTGGCGTGCCGAATGGTTTAATAATGCACATAAATTTAAGCAAGAACTGTAGCCCAACATGGAATTGGCACCCAGGCTAATTGTTGGGCCAAGGCCCAACCTACGACGTAAGGGGGATGCGATTCACAGGTCCATCATAAGCTGGTTGTGCAGGCGTTCTTTTTCCTCGCTGCTGAGCACCTTTCCGTTGTCTGAAGAAATGTAAAACGTATCCTCAGCCCGTTCACCTGCTGTGGAAATTTTTGCACTGTGCAAATGAATATTCTGAGCGGAAAAAATACGGCTCACCCTTGCCAGCAAACCGGGCTGGTCAGCGGCCACCAAAAACAGGCAGGTGAGATTGCTTTCGTCATTGTCGATGAGTGAAATTTTTGGCTTAAACTTAAAATGAGCCTGAGCGCGTGACAATCTTTGTTTGGTAATACCAGGCAGCTCACCAAAAGTACGCAGTTGCCGAATCAAAACCTGTTTGATTTTCCCGGCCCGGGTCTCGTCCAGAAAGGCCTGATTTTTCTCATCCAGAATAATGTAGGTATCAATATCGAATTGATTATCACAGGTCAGAATGGTGGCTTCCTGAATCGTAACGTGCTGATTACTCAAAACCGTGGTGCTGATGGCAAAACGATCATCACGATGTGGCATGTAAATCAAAACCTCCGTACCGCCCTGACTGTGATGCGGCGATATAAGTACCAGAGGGAAGCTTTTACAGGAGAGAATGGCCTTGCTGTGCCCGGCAATCATATCTGCCGACTCATGCAGGAAATATCGACTTTTAATTCCCTGCCATAAGGCATTTATCGCATCGGGATCATAGCCCTCTTTTTGTAACAGCATCATCGCTTCGGCCTGTTTTGACTGAATTAAGGCCGACTCGTCCAGGCGTGATTTTTTTTCCTGCTGGGCGCGTTGTGTGGCATTGTAGAGTTCTTTGAGTAAGGAGTCTTTCCAGCTGGTCCACAGCGTCAGATTGGTTGCGCAGATATCTGCAACTGTCAGCAGATAAAGGTATTCCAGATACCATGGTTCGGGCAGCAGACTGTTGAATTTATTAATGGTTTTCGGGTCGTAAATATCCTGACGCTGCGCGGTCTGCGACATCAACAGATGGTGCCTGACCAGCCACACTAATAAATCAGAATCCTCCTGGCTTAAATGATGGCGCGTGGCAAAGGCCAGTGCTTCCTCGGCTCCCAGTTCGGAATGATCGCCGCCACGCCCTTTAGCAATGTCATGAAACAAGGCGGCCAGATACAGAATATCCCGTTTTTTCAGACCGGCCATAATGCGGGCAGCCAGAGGAAACTGTCTGGTGTATTCCGGATCCAGAAAACGTACCATATTACGAATAACAAACAGGGTATGCTGATCGACCGTGAAAATATGGAATAGATCATATTGCATTTGCCCCGTGACTGCTGCAAAACAATCCAGATATCGTCCAAGAATGCCGTATTTGTTCATATAATGCAGCGCTTCATAGGGATTGCTGCCCACGCGAAACAGGTCGATAAAAACGCTCGTAGCGGCGGGTGAGGCGCAGAATTCCCTGGTCAGCAGTCCTTCATGCTGACGAAGCAGACGAAGGGTAGCCGCCTGAATGGCACGAATGTCAGGACGTTTGGCAATCCATAAAAACAATTCCAGCAGGGCAACCGGATTACGTGGGAACACATCGGGGTGTCTGACTTTGATTTCTTCGTTTATCAGTTCAAAGTTATCATCAAGTTCCGTGATTTGCTGACGGCTCCTGCCGATGAGGGCTTCGGAAAATCCCTGCATGAGCAGATCGGTCAGTTCACGGCTTTGCTTTATCACCTGAAAATACGACTTCATATATTGTTCAATAGCCAGTGAGTCCTGGCTGTCAACAAACCCAAACAGTGCGGCAAGAGGAACCTGATATTCAAAGAGCAATCGATCTTCACGCTTTCCGGCAAGCATATGCAAGGCAAATCGAACCTGCCATAAGGCATGCTGGCAGCGCCTTAACTCGTCATGCTCCTCCTTGCTTATCAGGGTCTCTGGATCACCGGTGCCGGCAAGATAACGCTGATGGATAGTAAGCACAGCCTGAAGATCGCGCAGCCCTCCCGGGCCCAGCTTGACGTTAGGTTCCAGATTGTAGGCGGTTTCGCCGTATTTGTGATTGCGTGTCTGTTGCTCCTGCAGCTTGGCAAGATAAAATTCAGCGGGACTCCACATCTGTGCTGGCTGTATCAGGTCCAGGAGCTGCGTCATGAGTCGGCTTTCACCGCAGATCAGGCGCATGTCCATCAGGGTTGATATCACGCTTATATCGCCTGCAGCCAATTGCGCGCAGCTCGTAGCAGTGGTCAGCTGGTGGCTGATATCCAGACCAATATCCCAGCAATCCTGAATAAATGCCTGCGCCTGATGTAAATCAGAATCCGTGCATGTTTCGTCATGGAGTATCAACAGATCAATATCAGAATGCAGCATCAGCTCTCGCCGCCCATATCCCCCGACTGCGAGCAGAGAGAATGCCTTTTTGTCAGCAAGCCCGTTTTTTTGGAATAAATTAATGAGCAGCTCTTCGATATATCGATTAATCGAGTGGCTGTATTGTGTTATATCAACTGTAACAGAAAAGTGCTGGATCAATTCATCCTTGAACTGTTTTAATCCGGATTTGATCTGGGTATTCGTACGATTCATTTGTGTGTCTTCAACAGGGTGCCATCCGGATCAGCCTGTGTCCCGCGAGTGATGCGCCAGACACAGGGATCAATTGCTGCTACTTCGTGCATGAGCAGCTGGCATCTTTAGCGTCAGCCTTGCTCTGCAATTGCTTCATCAGCTCCTGGTATTGCTGCTGCTGTTGTGCCGTCAGCACATGATAAATCTGATTTTTGGTCATGATACGGTTTTTCATGATTTTACTGTACAGGTCGGTTTTTTGTTTAATTAAGGCATCGAGGCTGGCTTCGTCTACTTTATCAGATGTGGTCATGCTGTTGATTTGTACAGTGATCTGGCCCATCTGTTTCCAGTAATCCTTGATAACCGGCCTGGCCTGAGCCTTGATAGCCTTGATTTTAGCCTGTTGATCGCTGCTCAACTGCAGACTGTTCATCATTTTCTTCATGGCATGTTTACAGGAGCAGGTGTCTGACTTATCTGAATCAGCGGACACAGACGGCGACATGACGAGGGTAAGCAGAAGCAGAGGCAGCAGAGCTATTTTCTTTATCATGATAGGTATCCTATGTTGTTTACAGTTTAAAACCCAGTTTATGTGCGTTCTCAAAACATATTTTCTTCATCGTTTTGTCAGGCAGGGCGCAGCCACGAATAAAATCCATGGAAGATTTCAGATTTTCATACGGATGATCGGTAGCCAGCATTACCCGATCCTCCCCCATGACCTGAATAGTATAGTCCAGTGTCGCTTTTGAGAAGCGGCCACTGGTTGTGACATAAACATTATTCAGCAATACCTCTGACGGTGTTTTCCTGATGTCAGGTCGCTGCTCAATAAATCCTGGCAAAACCGAAATATTGGGGTTAGTGTACGCCCAGTCTATTCGATCGGGAATAAGGAAAGGCAGTGTTTCACCCAAATGCCCCAGAATAATCCTGAGATTGGGAAACCGGTCAAATACACCTGCGCAAATCATCCTCATCAGACACAGGGATGTATCAAACTGAAAGCCCAGAGCAGGTCCCGCCAAAGAAAAACCGTACTTACCGAACTCACGTGATAAGGGCGTGGTCGGATGCAGATAAATGGGTATGTTCATCGCTTCAGCGGCTTCCAGCAAGGGCCAGTAGCGAAGGTCATCAAGGTAATCGTCTTCACCAAAATTTGAGTGCGTCAGCCAGCCGACAAGCCCCAGCTGTGTGACACAACGCTCCAGCTCGCTTACTGCATTGGCCACCTCGTAAGGCGCCAGAGTGGCGAATCCCATAAAGCGGGCAGGGTGCTTTTTAATCGTTTCGTGAAGGTGATCATTCAGGTCTCTTGCCATGCTGGTCACCGCGGCAAAATCGGGCGTGCATTCATCAATACCGGGTGATGAGAAACTCAAAACCTGAATATCCAGCCCGGCTTCGTCCATCAACTGGATACGTTTATCACCCAGGTCGCAGAGCAAATCCATAAAATGCTGGTCATGAAACAGGGTAATCTGATCCGTAAAACGTAGATTATACGTGCCGGGCAGCCTGCCACGCTCCATACGGGGGTACTGTTTTCTTGATTCCAGATAATCAAACGCAGCCTTGGTATAAAAATGGGTTTCAAGATCAATCGTTTGCATTTACACCGTCCCTGTAAAATATTTACCAGATTATAGTGGATAAGACCAAACTTGTCATTGCTGACAGCAGCCGATTATGGTATAAATAACGCGCTTTTAACGACACACACGTTTCGTCACGTAAGGCGGGGTCCCAATTCCGGGTGCCTTATGGGAAGCGTGGAGGCATAACCCTGGAGATGAAGTAATGAATGTAAGTATGCGTGACCTGCTCGAAGCTGGTGCTCATTTTGGCCACAGAACCCGTTTCTGGAATCCTAAAATGGCTGAGTACATTTTCGGCTCAAGAAACAAAATCCATATTATCAATCTGGAAAAAACACTGCCTATGATGAATGACGTAGCAAACTACGTTGGCCGTCTGGCATCTAATAAAGCAAAAATTCTTTTCGTAGGAACCAAGCGGGCGGCTCAGGAAAGTATCCGTACTCACGCCAAGCGCTGTGGTATGCCTTACGTTGATCACCGCTGGCTGGGTGGCATGCTGACTAACTATAAAACTGTTCGTCAGTCTATTTTCCGTTTGAAAGAACTGAAAGAGCTGCACGAAAAAGGCGGCTTTAACGGCATGATTAAAAAAGAAGCTCTGATGTTAACCCGTGAGCTGGAAAAACTGGAACGTGGTCTGGGTGGTATCGAGCACATGAACGGCCTGCCTGACGCTCTGTTCGTTGTTGACGTTGGTTTCGAGCACATTGCTGTTGAAGAAGCCCGCCGCCTGAAAATCCCGGTTATTGGTATCGTCGATACAAACAACAGCCCGGACAATATTGATTACGTTATTCCTGGTAATGATGACTCCATGAGAGCTGTTGATATCTACGTTCGCTGCGTAGCCGATGCGATTCTGGACGCGAAACACAGCAACACCGTTGGTGGTTTCGGTGCCGATGCTGAGTTCGTCGAAATATCTGTTACCGATGAGAAGGAAGACGGCAAAGCGTCTGAATAATCAATTTTATTTTGAAAGGGGTCGTTGTTTCCATTTAGACGAACCCTTTTTTTTTGGAGAAATAACGATGTCAACTACGATTAGCGCTGCGCTGGTAATGAAATTACGTGAACGAACAGGGGCCGGCATGATGGAATGTAAAAAATTCCTCGTTGCAACCAACGGCGACATAGAACTGGCAATATCTGAAATGCGTAAAGCCGGTCAGGCAAAGGCTGATAAAAAAGCGGATCGAATTGCAGCGGAAGGTGTGGTTGTTATTGCACGCTCAACCGATGGTCGTTCAGCCGTTATTGTTGAAATCAACAGCGAAACTGATTTCGTCGCACGTGATGAAAACTTCACGACATTCGCCGAGCGGGTAGCGGCAACCGCGCTGTCTCATGCTGATGTGAATGATATTGACGCATTGTCCGGTACAACACTGGAAGGCACAGGCAATTCAGTAGAGCAGGCACGTCAGGAGCTGGTTGCCAAAATTGGCGAAAACATCAAGCTGCGCCGTATGGAGCGCGTTGTATGTGATGGCGTGGTAGGTGCTTACCTGCACGGCTCACGGATTGGTGTCATCGTGGCTCTGAAAAACGGTGATGAAACACTGGCTAAGGATATTGCCATGCATGTTGCTGCCAGCCGTCCGATTGTTATCAACAGCTCACAGGTTCCTGCTGACGCAATTGCCACCGAGCGCGATATTTTCACCGCCCAGGCTCGTGAAAGCGGCAAGCCACAGGAAATCATTGACAAAATGATCGAAGGCCGTATCAACAAATTCATCGATGAAGTCAGCCTGATGGGTCAGCCCTTTGTTAAAGATCCTAACAAAAAAATCAGCCAGCTGCTGAAAGAAAAAAATGCTGATGTCATTTCATTCCTGCGTTTTGAAGTAGGCGAAGGCATCGAGAAAAAAGAAGATAACTTCGTTGAAGAAGTTATGGCACAGGTACGTGATTAATGACAACAGATAACCAGTTCCCACTGAAATACAAACGTGTTTTGCTTAAGTGCAGTGGCGAAGCATTAATGGGCAATGCGCAGTTTGGCATTGACCCATCCGTTCTTGATAAAATTGCCAATGATGTTGCCGAATTAATCAGTATGGGTGTTGAAGTTGGGCTGGTTATTGGCGGCGGTAATCTGTTTCGAGGAAAAGCCTTGTCCAAGGCAGGCCTCGGACGGGTTACCGGCGATCACATGGGTATGCTGGCCACCGTAATGAATGCGTTGGCCCTGCGTGACGCCATGGAACGTATTGATTTACCCGCCCGCATCATGTCAGCCATTCCGATGCTTGGTGTTGTTGATCCGTACCATCGTCGCAAAGCCATTCAGCACATGCGAGACAGACACGCCGTAATTTTTGCAGCCGGCACAGGAAACCCTTTCTTTACAACGGATACGGCGGCCTGTCTGCGAGCCATTGAAGTTGGTGCCGATGTCGTTCTTAAGGCAACGAAGGTGGATGGCGTTTATTCGGACGATCCCGTTAAAAATCCGCACGCAACCCGATATGATTATCTGACCTATCAAAAAGTGCTGCTTGATGGTTTACAGGTCATGGATGCCACAGCAATCTGTCTGTGTCAGGAACATGGCATGCCATTGCAGATTTTTGACATGGCAGCGCCGGATGCCCTGCGCAAGATAGTACTGGGTGAACGTGTTGGAACGATAGTAGGAGCAAATCATGATCAATGATATTAAGCAAAACGCTGAAAAGCGCATGAAAAAAGCTGTTGAGAGCCTGCAGCATGAATTTGGTAAAATTCGTACTGGCCGTGCCAGTGCCAGTTTTCTTGACCATGTTCAGGTTGATTACTACGGCAATTCAACGCCTTTAAGCCAGGTAGCCAGCGTTACCTCAAGCGATTCGCGTACATTACTGGTTACACCTTGGGAAAAATCCATGGTAGCCGCCGTTGAAAAAGCCATTCTGAATTCTGGCCTTGGTTTAAACCCGTCTACAGCCGGCAGCGCTATTCGCGTCCCCATGCCGCCTTTAACGGAAGAAAGACGTAAGGAACTGATTAAAGTGGTGCGAGCTGAAAGTGAACAGGGTCGTGTGTCTGTTCGTAATATACGCCGCGATGCCAACAATCAGCTCAAGGATCTGGTTAAGGATAAATCCATTTCAGAAGATGAAGAACGCCGTGCCAACGATGTGATTCAGAAGCTGACAGACAAATATATTGCAGAAGTAGATGCAGCCCTGGCTGTAAAAGAAAAGGATCTGATGGAAATTTGAGGAGCTTCGACAGGCCTCAATCCATCTCAAGAGCTGAAAAATCACATATGAAGTTTTTTAAATTCAGCTTTCCCCTGACTCTTGCGACAGGGGTTCTTACGACAGGGGCTGCCTATGCAGCCCTCAGTCAAAAAGATAAATCATCCCCATCTCAGGCATCCAGGTTTTCTACTGGCGTTCGATACATTTATCATCCTTTTATGCATCCTTACAGGCTGCCAGAAGCCGAAGGCAGACTGGAACCGTCCACCAGCACAAGCTCACCATCATCTTCATCATAACGAGTGTAGTGATCCGGTGTTCGCATTTGTTCCAGCAGGGCTCGTCGCGTATCGGCGTGAAAGGCGGCTTTTGCAGTTGCCCATCCAGATGTCATCCATCCACGGCTGTAACCAAGTGTTGGCGCATAAGCCAGCACGGCAATAAATGTCTTCAGTAATCCTGCGACCAGTTGTAATGCCGGATATTTTATCTCCATTTCATTGGCCAGGTTTTCCAGTTCAAGATGACTGTCACTGCCCGGATTACAGATCAAATCGTCCAGTACGCTCACTGTTTCGAGTAATAATCTTTTACCGCTGACCCCCTGAGCAAGCTGAATATCTATTTGTGCCAGTATATTTAATGCCTTTCTGATCGCCGGCCCCTGCATAGTCTGCAGCCGGAAACGGGTTTGCTGGATGCGGCGCGTCAATAGCTCTTCAGTCCGTGCATGAGGGCAGTTAGCATCACGCCATCGAATCAGCCATAAGATGTCAGGGTTCTGGGTTAACCTGTTGTACCTTGGTTCGATGTAAGCATCGATGGCATTCCATATGATATTTAAGTGGCTGTTAATCCCGCGGCCCTTAACCATGGCCGGTGCCGCATGCAAGGCGCATTCAAACTCTTCGCGGCTCAACGGTGCGTCATGTCTTATTGAATTCATCAGATTGAAATACGCAGACGAGATCCCGCCACGGTCGATAGCGTCCTTGCAGGAGAAGTTGTAATAATGCGGGGAAAGGGTGTTGATGATATGATTGGGAAGCTCGTATTTGATGAAATCCACCCAGATAGCCTGCTTTAATGCAAAGCTGAGAGGCTGGCTCAAATCTCGTACCCCCATGGTTCGGAAACTGTTTGATAGTAAGTGCTCGAATACCCCGCGGTTTAACCCTGCAGCCTGCCTGACAGCCTTGCTGATACGAAAATCATGCTCACGATTATCCTGACGGGTAATGCGCAGAAATTGTTTATACACCCCTTCGGCACTCAGCATCGGTCTTGTCTGGCTGTAATGGTTTCTGTTCATCAGCCCTTTATCAGCGGGCAAGGTAATAACCGCAATGTTGGGATGCCGCATTTCCAGATCATGCAGTGATTTTGATAAACGGCTCTCCTTATTGCCCTCATAATCCGCAGCGGATCGGTGCAGTCCGAGATTATTGAAATAAACATGCGTATGTGACTTGTGTTGGCACTGCGCATTTCTTTGGGAAATATTGTGTTGGGCTGTTAAAAACAGTTCGAACAGAGGGTTGACCCGCTCTTCGCCGTGATGGCGCTCGCCCTGTGTCGCTATGCGCAGCTCAATCGAATTTGTGTCATGCCGGTATTCGTAACTTCGCCTTGTAGGCAGGTTCGTTTCAAGCTGAGGCTTAAAGTCATCGGCAACCATGGTAGTAAAACGCCCAATATTACTATCGTTGTCGGCAGGAGATTTATAGCCCCGCTCTCTGGCTGATTCCGAATCTGCCAGCCAGGAAGAGATGGCCGACTCGGTTTTTCTACTGACCGGCCGTTTGGTCATGGGTATGTGTTTGATTTCATCAAAAGTGAGATGAAGATTATTGTTATCGTTGTCGTACAGCGACAGGATAAAATAATCAATTTCCGCCTTGACATCATCCCCCTCGAGACGAATCCACTCTTCGATAATATCCCGGAGATTGTTTTCCAAAAAACCCATTAAATCCCGGTAAAGGATGGCATAGGGAACGTCAGCATGGTTGGTGCTGTCTTCATACAGAGCGCGCAATCGGTCCGCAATGCTGTCTGGCAGTCGTGAAAAAATAAAAGCCGGTATGCTGGTCTTTAGGCTCATCAGGTAGCGATAGCAATTGAGGCGGTGCAGTTCAGAACTGCTGATTTTCAGTTTATTATCAGTATGAAACGGCATAATGAGCTCGTTATGAAGACTACTGAACTGTATTTTAACACAAATGCTTAAATTATTATCTATTTTTTAGAATAGTTTGCAAAATCCTGTTGCAGATTAAATTTATTGTAACTATAATTTAATTTGAAAGGGGGACGCAATGAACTCATTAATTAATGCCACGCAATCGGAACGAAGTGCTGTTCTTACCAAGGCCTTGCTGTCTCTGGTTGATTTTTACCATTTATCTGGCAAGGATCTGGCTGAAATTATTGGCATCAGCGAGGCCAGTGTGACACGTCTGTATCAAGGCAAGAAATCCATTTCCCCTGATACCAAAGAAGGCGAACTCTGCCTTTTGCTGCTGAGGCTTTACCGTAGCCTTAACGCAATGGTTGGCAACAATCATACCAAGGCCCGTCAATGGCTGCAAAGCCCTAACCGCTATTTCGGCAAGCCACCCTTTGAAGCAATCAAAACGGTTACAGGACTGGTTGAAACCGTTAATTACCTGGATGCGATGCGTGGGAAAATATGAGTATATGGAATGAATGCAAGGGTGAACGGCATGTTCGTGCGCTGAATCTGTCTCCCTGGCGGGTTGTTGAAGCTCAGCACATATTGAGCTCACGTGATTTGGTCGACAGCAACGAAGAACATGATTTACTCGAGTCCATGCTCGAAGAAACTAAGCCTCAGATTGAAAAAGAAAAAGGCTATTTAATTTTCACACCGTTTCGATACCCACCCTTGAAATACGGCTCACGTTTTGGCTCCGTAACAGAACCCTCGCTTTGGTACGGTTCGCTGGAACTGGAAACCGCCTTTGCCGAAACCGCGCATTATCGACGCCTGTTTCTTAACGACAGCTCAGCCGACCTGGGGTATATCGAGCTGGTAATCACGGCTTTTCGTACCTTTGTTCAAACGAAGCAGGGGATTGATCTCAGCCGTGAACCTTTTGCAGACTATACGGACAGACTCTCAGCAAAAGAAACCTGGCGTTACAGTCAGGCTATCGGCACACAGATGAGAGAAGCAGGCATTGATGCGTTTCTGTTTTATTCTGCACGAAGTGAGGAACCTGCCCTCAATATTGCTGCGTTTACACCCGCTGTATTTTGTATGAAAGAAAACCAATACGTCAGTAATCTGCAAAACTGGCAATGCATCGCTAACCGCGAGGTGGTTGAGTTTGTTCGCTCGGGATTTGTGGGTGAAAAACGTTATCATTTCAGAGCGGCTGAATCTGCGATTCTGATGGATGAATGCCCATAACAGTTGTGTTAATATCCGCCATCCATAATTGAGGGGCCGGATTCATGAAAAAATCTGCAACACTTATTTTTCTCTTTGCGTGTTTGATATCAAATATTGCCTGGACCGTTTCAAATAAAACAGTCGATATTCTGGCCCATGAGTTCATGCAGGAAAATCAGGTAGAAGGGATGTCGATTGCCGTTATAGACAAAGGCAGGACACGCATCTTTAATTATGGATTTGCGGACGCACCCGGAAAAACACCTGTCACCAACGACACCATCTATACGATCGCATCTTTTACAAAAACCTATACCGCTACGCTGGCTGCCGTTGCTTCGGTTGAAAATAAACTGAATCTCGATGAGCCCTTTATCAGGCATTTTCCGGATCTCAACAATGACAGAAATCTGGGCAGCATCACAATCAGTCAGTTATTGGGGCACGTATCTTCATTTCCTTTTGATTTTGAACCAAGACCACAGAATTATACCGAGCTGGTCGCCAGCCTGAATCAGTACGACCGCAAAATAGAGCCTGGCAGCGAGTATGCCTATTCAAATGCCGGCATAGGTACCGTAGGTTATGTTTTACAAAACGTTTACTCTAAAAACTACCAGGATATTTTGAGAGACAGGATTTTGCGTCCATTAAATATGAATTCAACCTACCTGAACGTACCGGCAGAAAAAGAAAAACTCATCGCCCTGGGTCATGACAGCAGCAACAATCCCGTGCCGTATAACAGTAAAAATACAGGGGCCTGGTTTGCCGCGGCCTCATTGAAATCAACCATTTCAGATATGGCAAAGTATATGAATGCTCATATTAACCATGAAACCCTGCAGGATAAAACACTTGCTCGAGCCATACCTATCGTGCACCAGAATAAATATTGCTTTGCTGATAAGCTCGCCTGTGAACAACTCGCCTGGCAGGCGCATGTGATTTCACAGTTGAGCAACTCGATTGGAGATACGTATTTTATTGACTACGATGCGCAGGGATTCCCGCGTTTTGATAAAAAGAAAATCGTAGAAAACAAAGACTTCGACAAAAACAGGCAGTTTATTGATAAAACCGGTTCAGGTTATGGTATGTCGGGTTATATGGCTTACATTCCGGCTGAAAAAGCTGGGGTAGTCATCCTTTTAAACAAAGATGTGGGCAACGAACGAATCAGACTTGGGCGCGCTATTTTGAGCAGCCGGCAGGGTAGGTAAAGTAACCCTTCACACCTGCTTACCACGTTTTATACACGGTAAGCAGGAAGGGGACATTGAATTGTCAACAGCCCAAGATCTATGTTAATTAATCCTGGAGTTTTTATGCCATATGTAAGACCGTCCTACCAAGAGCTTAAGCAACACGCACAGGAATTGCATCGCTTACATCGCGAATATGTTATGAATTTTCAATATGCAAAGCTACAGGAAACTGTCCGTACCTTATCGGACAGACGCGTGAGCGTTTTACCTCCGTGGAACTTATCCGCCACGCCAACCAATTTCAGAGTCTTACTTGGGGCGCTATTGTATAAACATGATAAATGGGAAGCGGAGCGACAGTACGCTGAAAAATTACTCACGTCTCGACGCTTGCGAAGTAATTATTATATGCCTGCCCCGCGCAGCTCCTTCAGCATTATTAGTGAATTTCTTGATACTACAGAATCAAAGAAACCAGGCGCGGATCTTATCATTACCTGTTGTGGCGAATATCAAAATTATCTCGAGGAGTTATTGATACAAACAGAAGATAAATCAACCCGTCAGGATATAATTGCTGCCATTGAATACACTCGCAGGATGATTCTCTCGGCAACAAAGGAGCGTGCAGGTGAACCGAATGATTATATAGCCTTTATCCAGTCGGTTTGTCAGAACCTGGTTCGGCTTGAAGTTGAGACAACCTGTGTCATAAAAGAAATGGCCTCTCATGCGGCAACTCAGTATAACGAGCAGGAAACCCTGGATTATCTCGAACTGCTGAATTGTCTTAAAACATTAAAAACAACAGAACTGATCAGTTCTTTCATAGAGCAGCGTATACTTCCACACATTGCAGATCAGAAGAAGTGGCAGCAGGGTGCTGAAGGTATAATTGATACTTACTGTAAATATGCACTGATTGGCGCCTGTTTTCTGTGCCTCGATCACAATAATCAACACCGACATGTTTCGGCCTTTTCCAGCGAATTATCCAGAATGCTGAGGATCAATTGCTATAATCCACGGGACGCTGATACCAGTACAGTGGCAATAACGGCGCTTTGCTATTTTATTGACTACCCGGCAGAGTTTTCTCTGAATTACAATGCATTTAAGTCAGCAGACAGATTTCGTTGCGAATACAGAGACTATTTCTACCCCTGTGAAAAAGCCAGTTGTTTCATTGAAAGGCTCATCCCACGCGATGCAAGCCAACTACATGAATACGTTTCAAACATCATATCGAATAAAGGGGTTTCCGGGCTATGTTTTGAAAATGTCAGTCTGGGAAAATCTATTGATGAGCAACGGCTGCAGTATTTAGTTGATTTTTTGAATGCCAGGGGAAGGCCAATTGACCATTTTCTCGCTGGACTTCTGATTGAGGATCGTATTCCCGGTGTTATTGAGGAGAAGGACTCGCCTGAGGCGTATTGGGAAAAGCGTGTTCACGATGCCATCAGTATGTATGCGGCGGCCGCAGCGGACAAAAAACTGAAACCCGTGGTCGATTTCATTTTATGGGAAATAAAAACCACCACCGAATTTCCATCCGTCTCTGCACGACTGGGTCAGTATGAATTAATCCCGTCAATAGATTACCTTCCTTCACGTGGTTTTTTCAGCAAAGCCGCGCCCGTATTGCCAGACCTTCATCGAACCTTGTTCTTCAAACCTGCCGCAGCGCTCCTTGAGCAGGTAGACGGGCAAACCCCATTGGTGAGCGCTGTATTTTAAAACATCACCTATGGTAATTGACGTAGTCTAGTGTCTGGACACCCCAGTTAAGTAATTATCTCTTAAACTGGAGTGTCCAGACATTAGACCACGTCATTCATGAAAGGTAATATAAATAAGGTAGATTGCTATGAGTGCATCAAGACAGGCATTAGATAGGCTAAAGTTATTTTTGGTATCGCGGGGAGTAAAAGAGCCTTTTGAGGTAAGACTTGATATTGGCTTAAATAAATTTATCGAAATAGCATTTTTCAGTACAGAATGCGCCTTAGGTAACCAGGAAGTGGTATCGCGTATATTTGATTCTTATCACCCTATTGCCTTAGTGTTTAAGAATGACCCTTTTTTAACAAAGCCAAAGATTAAAACATCGTTATCATTGGATAAGCTTGACAGTTTTTTAAATCAGGCTGAGCTGTTATTTCCTTCATGTGAAACCACAATGCCCGTGCCTTCCATCTTGCAATCGCCCAGTCCAACGTCAACGCATTCAAGCTACTCATCCTCATCCTCATCCTCATCCTCAACTCCAGCGTCTTCCTCCTCTCAATCCGTGTTATCATATTTTCCGCGCGGCCAGGATTGGTTGATAAAACGCATGCATAAGTTATATTTCGCTACAGCCAGCAAATCAGGCATCGGGAGAGGCATTTGTTTTGGATTTAGCAGTATGTGGATGTCGGCTTTTATTCAAGGCGAGGCTGCGTTTTCCGAGTTTAACCAGAGGTTGCGATTAATTATCGCTATTCCTGCAGATGAAATAGCAGAACGCGTTGAGCGATCTAAAAAAATAGTTGCAACCATTGTTGCTGATGTAAAAACAGAGCTCCAGGCCCTTTCCATTGATGAAGAAATCAAGGCAATGGGATTGCAGGAAAAAATTAATGGAGAATTGAAGAAATTTAAGAAACAATTTTTAACCCGGGAAGTGTTGGAATCGGCTTTACTCAACCCAGTCATCGTTGCGTCCAGGGATAGCTGGATAGATGGGCTTTCTGAAGAAGATATGGAAAATGAAATTGCAGAAAGGGGGTTGCTTGCAAAATTGGAAGAGCGGTTTTTTCATATTAAACAACAATGCGTAATTGACGAAAAAGTATCGCAGGAATTAACGGAAGAAGATCGTTTGGTTTTAGATATACTGCCTTTTTTTGAGGGAATAATCATGCATCATAAACCGGAAAAATTTCCTAAAATATTTCCGGAAATATTTAGACAAGATATAGAAAAAACCATACCGTTAATGATGTCGACATCGCTTGAAAGAGAGGGAGGCATTGAAAGCATATCAAGTTTTTATGGCATATATACTAAAACAGAGTTACTTAGTTATTTTAATATGCTGCGTACAAAACTGGACAATATGAGTCCTCCTCTTGACCAACCGATTGTATTGTTTTTGGGTAATATAACTCACCTTATCAGTGTTGGGTATAATCCTGATAAAGGAGACTGGACGCTATGTGATATAAATGGCTACAACGTAGTAACAAAATCGGATGAATTGATTGCCTCGGAGGTTAGGTCAAGTTTTTTTAACGATGAAGACACCAAGCCAACTATGTTTTCAACCGATATTTATGTGAAAAACAATGACAGGAAAAAATCAGAGAAGTGGGCGCGATGTATCGCCGAGTGGACAAGTAGTCCATCGATGCAGGAAATCAACAATGTGTCAGCTAAAGCCGGATTGACAGATATAAAAGGAGCTTCGCTGTTGCACATGGCTGCTCGTACAGGAAAGCTTGATGACGTTATTATTTTGCTTGAAAAAGGCGCAAATATCGACCAAGTGAGGTCTGGAGTAACGCCACTGGGTGTGGCTTGCGGTCATGGAAATGTTACTGTCGTCCAGGCTTTATTGAATGCCGGAGCATCGTTTTCGATGTATTCAGGTGAACTTCTGATAGCGGATAGAGCAGGACATATGGAAATCGCAGGACTCATTCGAAGCAGGGCAATTCAGGCGCAGCGATCACAAAAGGACTTTCAACGATATGGTTTATTTTCCTCTAACCCAGGTTCGAACAGGACGTTTTCTATAGTTCATAAATTGAATAAAGCGATAAAACAAGCAGGGATTTCCTATAGTAGACGCTTTAATGAAAGGACAGGTGTTATTGAGTTTATTGTTGATGGAAAACTTGTTAATGATTTCCCTTCATTTCTAAAAAATGGAGAGCATGCTCAACTGCTTGGAAATGGTGACTACCGTTTTCGCATGACTACAGATAATGTCGAGTTATGCCATGAGTTCCTGGATTTTATCCAAGTGGCTGTCAAACCAGCCGTATTACTGAAATCTATGGAGGCGGCACCGAGTCCAACCATCAGGAGACCTTTGGAATGGGAGTTGGCTTTGAGAGACCGAAAGGAGCAACGTAGGGGTTCGGGAGGAAAATTTCCATTTTAGGCGCGCATAACCGGCATCCTGTTCCCCTTTCAGGTCGCACCCGGGGCTCTTCTGGGTGCCGTTTGAAGGACATCCTTTGTATGCTGATTGCTTTCAGATCGGCGTGATGTTTCAGAAAATATGGAATGTGTAACGGATGAGGATGCCTTAGGGGAATGATGAATTTCAGGCTTCATTGTCAACTGTAATTCCAGACTTTCAACTTTTGATTGCAATGTCTGTATCTGTTTTTCCAGGGCTTGAATTCTGCTTTCATAAGATGAATCCGGACTGGATGAGCCTGTATTGGATAAGCTTATTTTTTCCTCAAAGTTAGCGGCTGCTTTTACTACGACTTCAGGGAGTTCCTGTTTACCTGCCGAGACACACATATCAATGCAATAACTAATGCGATCTATATCTGATTTGTTTTCAAGGACGGTGCTTAATAATGCAATATTCTCATTGGTAGCCAGGGTATATATGGATCTACTGTCAGTTTGTACTACATCCCGAAATAAACAGGCTGCAAGAAGAGGGCGATCCTTTTTAAGCAAAGCCATACCGGCATGATATAAGATGGCTGTACTTTCCTTTGATAACATCAAAACACGAGTTAAAAACTGGGTAAGGGGTTGTGCGGTAAGGTCCTTCTCCATTTGTTCGATTAGTATTTCATTGGCATGCAGATTGTCACTTGTCAGGCTGGCATTCAGACAATGAGTGTAAAATCTGGCTTGCAATTCGGGATTGCCTGCTACCTCCTCAGGAGTTCCCAGACGTTTTGCCAATAACAGATGATACCGGGTTATGCAGGGTGGATAGGGTTGCCTATCCAATATTTTATGCAATATAGCGCATAAACTATCAACTATAGATGACGCTCCAAGACTGTCGAACCGCTCTGCAAGGTGCATTATCACATTCACACCATAATGTTTATCGCAGACAATCGATATAAGGTCCTCCTCATCCACACTTTGCAGTATGTCCTGCAAAAATGGATTATCAAGACGTGTTATCCCCTTATCGCCGGAGCGCAGCATGTATTGCAAACATTTTATTTTGGCTGCCAGGGGAAGGCCAATTGACCATTTTCTCGCTGGACTTCTGATTGAGGACCGTATTCCCAGTGTTATTGAGGAGAAGGACTCGCCTGAGGCGTATTGGGAAAAGCGTGTTCACGATGCCATCAGTATGTATGCGGCGGCCGCAGCGGACAAAAAACTGAAACCCGTGGTCGATTTTATTTTATGGGAAATAAAAACCACTACCGAATTTCCATCCGTCTGTGCACGACTGGGTCAGTATGAATTAATCCCGTCAATAGATTACCTTCCTTCACGTGGTTTTTTCAGCAAAGCCGCGCCCGTATTGCCAGACCTTCATCGAACCTTGTTCTTCAAACCTGCCGCAGCGCTCCTTGAGCAGGTAGACGGGCAAACCCCTTTAGTGAGCGCTGTATTTTAAAACATCACCTATGGTAATCATTGACAAACCCTGTCTTGTCTATAAAATAGCCACGACGAAAATTTATCCAATTGGAATTTAAAGGAGACGATGTGTTTAGTAAAATCCTTCCGGAAGACATTATAGCGATGGTTGAGCGCTTCAAACGTAATAACAGGTTTTCATTTTTTTCCGAGGTTATTAATCCTGATGCAAGGGCATATCAGGCCCTCGTAAGTTCCAGGGAATATCGGGATTTAGTAAATGGATATTTTACTTACCGCGGTGATGGATGGACACGTGGCAGTAGTTACAAGGCAAGGGTTGATATGGCCCGTGGAGACATTGCATCAATTGAAGCAGACAGCGAAGTTCGATATGACACGACAATCGCCAGGAAATTAGCTGAAATACATGAAGCTCACTGCCAGGAGCAACCAGGTCCATTTTGTAATGAAATAGCGTCAATGCTCAAAACATTCGATGAATTCATCACAGATGATGCAGAAAGATGTGCCATGGCGGTGATGAATAACGGCGATTGGGCCTGCGGTGGCGGTGTAGCTTCACGTTATGATGTAACGCCTGTTACAGAACGTTCACGATTTACGCCAGGATAAGCTTTAGATTCTGGGTCAATCTGCACCCCGCTGCCACCATGGCAACGGACACGTAGCCCGGATTAGCGCCAGCGTAATCCGGGAACAGGCCAGAAACGAGTAACCGTACCGCGATGACCATGGCGTCCCGGATTACGCTGGCGCTAATCCGGGCTACAATAGCTAATCATCTATGTTAATTAAATCAGTCTGCTGGATTCTGGAGATATTTGATTATTTTCATCGAGGACAGACGCTCGGTTTTTATGGTCGAAGAACGTCCGGCTTATGAGGCGAACCCGCTCATTGGCCTGGTTTTTTGATAAAGCATCCGCAACACCGAGAGCTATCATGGGCGGAGTGCCTGCTGGCAAGGTAAAAAACTGCAGGCTGTTCATCCGGAACACAGCTTCTAATACGTCATCTTCCTGGGCTGTCTCAAATCTGGCGCAATGATCAAAATTAATATTTGAAACACCGGGCCTCGCTGCCAGAGCCTGTAGAATATCAAGCAGGCGGGCAGGGGATATGTCTGGATTATCTGAAAGTGAGAGCGTGGCAAGGGGCCGTATTTTCCTTTGAATGCCACTGGCAAGATAACGGGCATGTTCATCTGTAAGGCGCGATGAAATCAAAAACAAACGCTGCAGCACTGATTTTTGAGGAATCAGGCGTTTTAATGTCGATGGACTGGAGAGAGACAGATCGACACCTTCCAGATCCAGCTCCAGCAGTGTTTCCTTTCGTGCCCGGCAAATGGCGGCCAGTTGCCGCATCGCGTCTGTATGCCCTATGGCATTAAAGCTTAAATCGAGATGATTCAGATTGCAGCAGGTCTTAAGTACATCAAACTCATCCAGCCGGGTCAGCCCCGTGGCTGACAGGAGGATTTTCTGCAGAGTCGGATTCGCAGGCAGGGAAAAACGATCGTTGAGTGGGATACCCGTGAAATTGAGAAAGGGATAGTATTCGGCCATATTTTGATAATACTGCGAACGTATGCGCTTGTTCACGGTAAATACCTCGGGGAACAGGCCGGGATTACACCATTCTTCGATTGGCCCCAATAATGGCTGGAGTGGGCGCGACTGCGTGGAAAAAAAACGTAAAGCGGATAAAATGGACATTAGTTATGCTTCGCTTCAAACGAGTAACTTATTCTAAAGAGATACGTTTAATATCGTGTCCTTTTGCTCTTGTCAATAGCGCTCATCGAAAGAGCGGGATCGATTAACATCATTGCTCAATTTAAATATTGCCGTTAAAATTATCACAGGTTTCGGGCAGGGTGGTATATGAAAAACAGCGGATTTGTAAAAGGGGCACTATGCCTTATATTTGCCCAGACAATGGTCAGCATTAATATCGTCACGTCTAAAATCATTGTCGGTACCATTCCTGTTCTGTTGATGCTGCTGATCCGCTTTGCCCTGGCAAGCCTCGTCTTGCTTCCTTTGCATTGGCTGAGTCCCGCTAAAAACGAGTCAATTAAAACGCACTTTTCACGCCTGGGCCGCCGAGACTGGGGCTTTATTATCGCCCAATCGCTTTGTGCAGGCCTGTTGTTTAATACCCTGATGCTCACTGGCCTGAATTACACAGATGCCAATCTGGCAGGTATTATTACCAGTGCCTTGCCAGCCATCATAGCACTCATGTCCTGGCTGGTTCTGGGTGAAAAAATATCAGCTCAGAAGGGGCTGTGTGTTGCCTTTGCCTGTCTCGGGCTGATGATTATTGCCGGCGACAAACTCAAGGGAAGCACCTACGCTCATTCATTTTTAGGTGATTTTCTTGTGTTACTGTCGCTCTTTCCGGAAGCAACATACTACATATTATGCAAACTCTATACGAACAGGCTTCCGCTGTTTTTAACGTCGTCCCTGCTCAATGGAATTAATGCCATTTTGCTTCTGCCGGTTTTGTTTTTTATTAACCACTCTGTGTTCGACATTCCTCTTACAGGCTGGCTGATTTTACTGCTGGTTGGTCTCGGTTCTGGATTGTTTTACGTATTCTGGTTTATTGGCGCCAGCAAGGTCGATGGTATTATGGCGTCTTTATCGACCGCCGTAATGCCCGTTGCGACGGTGATTCTTGCCTGGCTAATCCTTGGCGAGCAGCTCACGGTCTGGCAGTTTATTGGCATGGGAATGGTCGTGTTTTCCATCGTGCTTTATGCCCGCAACTAGAGCGCCGAAAGGATAAAGCAGTAGGTTGGGCCTTGGCCCAACCTACTGTATATCAGGATAATTGCAATGAATATTGATTCAAGCGCCAAGATCTTGAGCAAATCGAAGCATGTATCCATCGGGATCCAAAACTACAAAATGGCAGCTCCAGATTTAACAGTATCATCACAATTTATGTCGTAATTATTTTCAAAAAGACAATATTGAGTTACAATTGACGAAAATTAACCCTGGTTGTAAAAATATGAATATAGATGCAATAAAACAAATGGTACAATTCTCGGAAGCTGTTTATGAAGGGATTGATAAATCATCATTCAAAGAGCTGACTGAGTTCTTGCACACATTCAGCAAAATTTATGAATTTTTTCAACGCAGGGAGTTATACAGGAAAACCGGAAAAGCCTGTTCCCCTGAGTATAGGGATTTTTTTGATAAACACGATTCCGATCTGGAGTGCCTGAGCGGGAAAACGCTGGCTTTGGCTGACTCGATTGACAGAGAGTTCAATAAATTCCGATCGCCTGCTGACCCAGTTTTGACTGGGCGTTTTTGTTCTTTTTTTAGGGAATCAACGTCAGGCTCAGCATCATCCAGTCAGGTTGATGAGGCGGTTGTAACGCGATCTGCCAATAATGATGAAACGAATCAGGATGATTTCTGTGGTTTTGAACCAGGCTTTTTGAAGTTTTAAAAAAAGCCCAGCATAACGACAAAGGGAGCCAGCAGGCGGCTACACATGAGCTGCTGCTCTGGACAACCCCCTTAAGTCTGATTATTTTGATAATCAGACTTAATTACTTTGCGTCCAGAACGTTCACAACGTTATATTTATGGCCTATGTTACTGAAAGCGAGCCTTAGTTAATTTAGAAGGTATTAACCTGAACGGAACGCTGGACATTGGAAATGGGTGTGATCTAAGATCGTCATTGCCAAACAGCACTGCCTAACCAGGTCAGGTAATATCATTTGCTGTTCTGAAATATAATTCGGCTTTTTGTTAAGGTACGCATCGTGTCAGCATCATCACAGGCATTAGTAGAGACCCTTAATTCTGGGAAATACATAAAAAGCAAATTGGAACAAATCGACTACAATAAAATATTTACATATATTGCAGGGAAAATTTCTATTCCGCCACGTAAATCGTCACAAGAAGCTCTTGCTGATTTCAAATTACATTATCCAGCGCAAGAACAATGGCGATTACTCGTTGATGGTATACAGTACGCAAACCTGGTTAATACAGATTGGTTAATAGATGATACTATAAAATCAAAATCTCATGCTTGGGTTAATTATGAGTCAAGAGAACCTGGTTGTATTACTGGTTTTTTCTTGGCGTGGTATTACTGCATGCAAGAAATTGAGACGCATCCAGAATACACTGAAATTACTGTTGGTTTTATTAAAAATCTTCATCGATTAATTAATGTTGACGTGCAAAATGAAGACCTAACATATCAAGACAATCTGCCTGGAGAATTCAGGACAGTCGACGATGAGAATTTTTGCTTTAATATCCTTAGCACATGTAATCACCGATATACTCAGGAAGGGCTCGATGATTTAGTCAATGCGATACATGAAAATGTACTACCTAACGCGCAATTTCCCAAGGTTGATATACGTGGTTTAACTCAACTTCCAGAGGGGACTATACGCATAATTAAGTATCATCCCCCCAGGCCACACTCAAAACCTGTTGAAAGATCTTCATCATCATCAAGTCTATTACGTGCTTTCTTTGAAGATCAAGTGCAAAAAATTCTTAGTAATTACAATAAAAATATAACACTCGCCATAGCTGATGACGATAAATTAAAAATAATTGGCCAAACAGTTGAGGCTCTAGAGCGAACACATCCATTTGTGGATACAAATGGGAGAGTATTTGTTAATTTACTGCTTAATTATTTACTTATCAAAGAGGGATTTCCTCCCGTCACATTGATAGAGCCTAATGTATTTGATGCGTTTGCTAATCATGTCGATGTATTAAAAAATGGAATTGCTAATACCCTTGATATTTATAATGGGAATAAAAATTTATTTGGCTTTACTATATCTGATCCTGAACTCATTTCAAAAATGGATGGCATGATGGATAAGGCAAGACAAAAATTAGACGACATGATAAAAGAGAAAATTAAGTTGCCAACATATGAGGAGCCATTAATATCTCGACCCACAAAAAGTGCTTTGCAACTTAATTCAATGTTTATATGCCCAACTCCATCTGATGAGACGGAAATTACCGTTATACCTGGGACGTCAATCGGTTATAGTTTGAACAACGAAGACTAAGTCTCAATAGCAGTTTGCCCCAGCCAGTGGAGGCCTGCCATGAGGTTATCAAGCAGCCGGGGCTGACGCATGACTGGAATCGCTCTCAGGCTCAGCATGACTATTTATAAGCTGGGAGTTGTTTGTCAAAAAAAACATCATTTGTGGCTCTCGAAGCAGAATCGCCTGCATCAATATGTTTGTCATGTCCGTATATTGCAGATATTCATCATCAGATTCATCATCAAGCAACTGCCTGGAAATAGTGTCATGCAAATGGCATATTTCATTATTCAATGAATTCATTCCAATGTAATTTTGAGCAAGAATCGACCTTAGGCGTTCGATCTGAGGGTGAGTTAATTGCTCGTGTGGCTGTAATGCTGCCAAATCGGTCCGGATGAATGTTCTCAACCGATAATATAAGCGCGTCGTTGATGAAAGGTAGTCAAGGGTATATGAAAAAAAACCGATTCTGGATAAAGAACGATTTTCTTCATAGGTTCGCATGGCTTGATTTAAAAAATCTTTGGTTATCATTTAGAGGTTTCCTACGCTTAAATTTATAAAAATAATTATTTATCAGACAGATGCCAGAAAGATAAACTTTTTACGATTGTAGCCCCGATTAAAGCGATGATAAAATCTCACGTAAATAAAAGTGATTCGGTTCTCACTTAATGTATAGAAATATACCACATATTAATTTGTTGTAAAAAGTAATTTTCTTAAATGATTATCAAAATTATCGCGACCAATATTCTTGTAGCATAAATGCCCGGATACCCAGTTTAAGTGTGGCATAACCTTTTACCAAAGAAAAAAAATGAGTAATATCCCCTTCTGACTTTGTTGCTCGATGTAAAAAATAAAAGGATGTAAAAATGCCAGGTCCGGATTATGTTTCCAATAGTTCCACCTCCGCCCTTGAACTGGCAGCCAGGACTGTGCAGAGACGATGGCGAAAAAGACGTCATGAAAAAATTCAGAAACAGATTAATAACCTCGATTTAAGTACCCTATCCCTGGAAAATCTCCGAACACACGAAGCTCATTTAAGTGCCGGCCCTATGTTCGTTAGCCAATGCCAACTGGCTGGCTGTACAATTGAAAGCAAAGCGGCTTTCTTTATGACTGAGTGGGAAAAGAAAATTTTCTTGTTTGTCACGGATAATCTCAGCATACAAAACACGATAAAAGAAGAATATTGTCACGAAAGCTATCATCCTGGCGATGATTTAAACTCTTTGGCAGAAGGTGTCAGACAAGTTAAATATGCTCCCCGCCATCCTAATGCTTCATTTTCGCAGGCGAGTGATGGTGATACCTATTGGACCGTCGGGATTGCAACCCACCCTGCCCCTCCTGCATTTCGACATTCCGATACAAAAACCTGGTCTGTGAGTTTACAAGCTCTCAAAACGCAGGATCCTCATATTCTGGATTCCCTGTGGGTGTCCCCCTCTTATTCCGATACACAACACGCCTCCATGAGCGATCCCGTCCTCCTGGATGGCACTCGTTTTCATCTGCAATGTCATGACAGAGACAAAAGCATTACCTACCATATAGCTCGCCCGGATGGGAGCGCTTTTTCATGGGCAATCAGCACGAACCAACTGGTTTTCGCAGGCAAACATGTTATTCCGGGGCTTGCTTATCATCTTATCCTGTTATTGCGCATGGTTGGTGGATCTTATCCGCAACATCTTACTGAAGTGATTGAAAGCGATGTTCCCCTCAACGAAAAACAACAAATACTCTCTCAGGCTATGACTGCCCTGATGCCTGGATGGATGACAATTGAGGCCAAAATCCCCGTAAAATTCAACCGGAACAAACCTTATGTCCGTCTTTGTCAACCGGGTATTGCCCTTGCTGACCAACTTAATGAACTTGCCCATTCCTATATCCGTAACGGCGAATTGAACCAGTTAAACGCGATGATGATGCCTGATACCGCCATGATCAATCCTGTCGATGATCGCATAAAGCATTTGCTCAATACCTGCCATCAAAACAAGCATGGCGTTTACAGCCTGCTAAAAGCAGCTGTTTGTTCAGACAAGGACGACCCTGGCGCCCTGATATTGCTGATGGAATATGAGGTCAAACTTTACCCGGAGCCCTGTGTTTATATCAACAAGGCCATTATGAATAATAATTACGCGATTGCCATGTGCCTTACGCATTACGTTGATTCATTTGAGCACGTATCTTCTGAAAAGAATCCCTTGTGGTGTCTGTTATTCCATTGGTCAGGTCTCGATAAGCATGACGAATCGTATGCCCGCCAATCTAATGATCGAAATGATCTTCTGGAACTCTTGCTGGATAAGAAATGCCCGGTCAATATTCGCTCTATGGGAGGTTACCAAAGACCCGATGCCTGGAAGGAGTTGGGAATAACGCCTCTGGATCTGGCTATTGGCAGCGATAACGTTGTCGCCGTGTCTTCGCTGATTGCCCAGGGAGCCGATGTTGGTTTCACACATTGGTCGGGTTATTTTAATCGCGGCCCCTTCTGTATTGATTATCATGGGTATCTGCAAACCCGCTCGACATGTGTCCGAATAGACTTTTCTGCCGTCATGCGAGGCATTCTTGCCGAATATATTATCGATGTTCAATATGAGCCCTTGTTCTCACCGGAAGCCCTGGGGCAATATTTTACAGCGCATCAGGGAACATCACGTTCTGTTGCAGTTATCGTAACCGGTCAGCTTGCCAATGGAAAACCAGCTGTTTTGCTGGGGAAGCCACATTTTTGCCGCACATTTCAATTTCCCGAAGGCCCGGTGCTGCCAAACGAATCAATGATAGACGCGGGCTTGAGAATATTGACCCAAACAACCTGTCTTGATTTGAACGCTTTGATTCAAACTGGTGCGGTAAGAGCTGATGTTTTGGCCACCTTACCAATGGATGCCTATTCGCCAGCATCTTACGAATCAAGAGAAATTGGCTTTATTCACGTGAACGCTGGCTCGTGGATGAATGCGCTCTATCCTTACCCACAAAACGATTTAGGTGTAGCGAGAATTATTTCCATAGAAGACTTAAGACAACTCGGTCAGACAATATCATTTGCCGTCGACAGCCCGCTCAAGGCAAGCGCCAGTCAATTACTGGAGAGCGTTATTTGTCAACGAATACTCGATAAAAAGACGCTGGCGATTTTATTGAGTCTTGAATATCTGGTGGGAGATGAGCTTTTGTTTCATGACTTAATAAATATTGATACCAAATTCAAACCCGCTGAGCCTTATTCTCCGTATTACGAAAAGATGCTGGACGCTTTATTACACGATCCAGACGCTTTGTCAGCACTTGGTCTGTACGATATTGACTTTGCTTTGGCTGCCGTTTTGTTATATCCCGCAATGTTACAAGAAAAATCGTTCGCCAGCAGGTTGTTATCTTTGGCCACATCCGCCGATATGAAGGCGGATATCCTGGCAATCATCAATGGACGGGATACACCGGTTGAATGTCTGAAGAAATACATGTCAAATTTATCCAGGGATTTTCCTCTGGAGATACGTGGTTGCAACAAGATAAAAAAGATACGTTATCGTGATATGCAGCCCAGGTTACATGACGCCTCATTGTCTACATGCTCTTTGCCTGTTATCAGGGAGAATCCGGCGTTATTTTTTGTCAGTCCTGTTGCCGAAGCATCCCCGTCTCGGGTTTTACACCCTGCAAACGCTATGTGCCCAGATCTTTTGGGGTGCAGATTGATCTAGCAATGCACGCAAAGCCGATCTGCGGGACAAAAAATAAGGATAAATACTCTGCATTGATTCATTACCAGGTTATTCACATTTTTTGGGGATAACCTTGTGAATTAGATGCATATAAAGAAGCATTCAGGCTGTTCTATCCGGAGTATTACGAAAATTACAGGTTGTTCCCCGCTGATTTCGGTTTGTCCAATATTGATCATTGTGATTTCTATTGATACAATTATTTTCTTTTTATCACCAGGTGTTTCATAATGAGCGCTTTCCATTCCGAGATTAAAGAAAAACTTATAGAAGATCAGATTTCGGATTTAATCAAATCAGGCCGTAGAGATGATTTAATTTTTGAATCAACCGCAAATCCCCCAGTCCATATTGAACAATGGTTTATACGAAAAAGCAGTATGTCTGGCTACGTTACTTTAGGAGTACACGTTGATGGGAAGGCGAGCTGGATTAGAAGAACTGATAGTCAGCTGGATGAAATTTTAAATGGCAATTTCAAGTGTTTAGAGGAATTTAATTTAAAACCCGAGTTATCACAACTTGTTCTTCCTGAAAAAGCGCAAGAGTTTCTTCGCTCTAAGTCTTCTGTAACAAGTGCCTCTCATTCCGAGAACAACACCCCTTATACGGCAAAGCGAATTTTTGAACTCATTGGTTTAGGTCATATAAATTGTTTTATTTTTGAATCAACCGCAGATTTTTCTATTGGTGGTGATTATTGGTTTATAAGAAAAAGCAGTGAGCCTAATCAAGTTACTTTAGGAGTACTAATCAATGGAGAGCGTCGCTGGATAAGAATAACTCTTGATGAGTTGTATGAGGTTTTGGGCGGTAACTCCTCGTGGTTGGGGGTTGATGGTGGAACGCTAAAGCTATCACATCTTGTACTTCCTGAAAGAGCGCAACAGTTGATTTGCTCGAGTGATGAGCTAAAATCTGTCGCAGCCACGCATCCTCGTGATAAAACTTACACGCTTACACCCGAAGAGTTATCAAAAATTATTGATTCGCAGTATCTCAACTTTCTTTTATTTGAATACGCTGCAAGACCAGTGATCGCTCCTACGCAATGGTTTTTGCGTAAGAGCACGGAGCCGAATAATCTAACTTTGGTATGGCAAACCCTGGAAGAGAGTAAAACTTTAGAACTTACAACCACTCAAGTTGATGAGCTGTTATCTGGCGCTTTAGTGTCGGAAGTTGGCTTTCCACTGAAATTGTCCAATATAGTAGTTCCTGAAGGTGCGGCACAGTGTTTACCTCGGCTGCAAAAGCGGTTTCCACGTTTTTTTACCATTCTTGAGCCTGGTGAAACAGTTGCTACTATTGACAGCATTCATCCGGTATTGCGAAATTTTTTGATGTAGTTCATTTAAATCAAGCGACTTTAACTCACGTGATTTAAATAAAAAAAGTAATTGCTCAAGTCATCCCCCACCCTCGCTGCGCTCGGGTTCGGGATGACATGGGGAGTTACAAAAAAATTAATTTAACTGTTAGTTAACTGTATCCCGCAGGGAGAACCCTGTGTTATTTTTTGTCAGTCCTGTTGCCGAAGCATCCCCGTCTCGGGTTTTACCCCCTGCAAACGCCATGTGTCCAGAGCTTTTGGGGTGCAGATTGATCTAGCGATACACATAAAGTCGAAGGTTTATTGCTCCAGAATTAAAATAAAAGTACATTATGATTAACTTGAAATTAACTATTGAGGCAGCATAATGCCAACTGCAAAAGATCTTGCGGAATTTGAAGCTATTACAAAATCAAAACCAATAAAACATGTATTCGTTACTGGCGAGTTTAAGTTCAGAGTATTTCAATCTGGCAAAGAACAGGCTTTGATTGAACATCCTGACAGCCCTCTGGACAAATATTCCGTTAGAGTAGTGATTAATGACAAAGATACAGATGCGCAGGATAAGTCCATTGATTCGCCATTTGATCTCCCTGCAAAATATATAATTGATAATTTTTGGCCGTATTTATTGAGGGATTCTACCGCATATCGCTATTTTCTAAGGAGCTTTCCAGAGCTATGTTCTCCATACATAACTCGTGAAGAAATAGCAGAACGCTGTACTCATCGCTATGCCGGGAGCGAGGTAATGCTTGATCTATATGCACAGCGACCAGGCTCATCAGGCAAATCATATTCAGCAAGGCTTAACCGCAACCACTTATTTGCTCATGACGGAGATACAGCTGATGCGCCAGCCGAACCAACACCATCATGCTCGAGCAGTCCTGGCCTTTTATAGTAACGAAATCCAGCATCAGGACGGATTCAAATTCCCGTTTTTTGCGCAACCCAGACGGTTGCTTCTCCACATTCTGGATCTCTAATCTTATGTGCTAATACTTTAAAATTATTATCGTTAAGGATTTGTTCATATTCTTCCGTAGAAAGCGATGCGTGATATAGATCATGGCCTCCATTGTCACTCCAGACCTCTCCATATTCTGGTCCCGATGTAAAAATTAACAAACCATTTTGATACACATAAGATGCCAGTAATTTTAAGGTGCTGCGCTGATCTTCATGAGGTAAGTGAAAAAAACTATGCCAGGCGATTACGGCATGAAATTTTTCATTTAAATCCAGCGTGCGCATATCAGCCTGCAACCATCTTTCCTGCGGAAATCTTTGCTTACACCGATCAATCATTTTTTTACTGGCATCTATTCCAGTCACTGTATAACCGGAATTAATT
The DNA here is from genome assembly GCF_052527415.1 of Legionella navarrensis. Classification (NCBI taxonomy): domain Bacteria; kingdom Pseudomonadati; phylum Pseudomonadota; class Gammaproteobacteria; order Legionellales; family Legionellaceae; genus Legionella; species Legionella navarrensis. The sequence goes on from NZ_JBNVZR010000004.1 coordinate 118,469, forward strand.
AAAAACTCTGCTATAGGCTCTCCCGTCCCACACCCCACATCCAGGATTTTACAGTCAGGTGGAAGATGTTTTTGAATGAAATTTAAATAATACCGCTCCATTTTGAGATCTTTATTGCGGGCATTATCAAACCAGTCAATAATTTCATCATAAACCTGATAAACATTATCTTTATTTTTATTGGTCACTTAAACTCCATCTTCTTCGTGAACAAGCAATATCAGCTCGCAGGGAAAAGAACCATAATGCTCAACGTGGGTTCATTATAACTTTTCAATAAACTGTTCTAAATTGCGAATGACAGCCAGAAGAGATTGATTTAACTGGCTGGTTTCGTCAGCCTTAAAATCTCTGGTTGCGATTGATTGCATCATATATCCCTGCTTTTCCAGCTCCATGCAGGCCTTTTTAGCTTTTTCCGTCAGAAAAAAGTGGTAACAGCGCTTGTCTTTGGTATTTTGCCTTCGCAGGATTAATCCATCACGCTCCATTCGTTCCAAAATACCGACAACGGTTGGCTGCTTCAATCCGGCGCTTTTGGTAAGCTCTTTTTGATTCTGGCCGTCTTTCTCCCATAGCCTGACCAGAAAAATAGTCTGGCTATAGGTTACACCCAGTTCTTCCAGATTGATATTGGCCACGCGTTCGAACAGGCGCGCTGCCTTTTTTATTAATACGCCTGTGTGTTCATCAAGATTAAATGTCATTTCTTCCTCATTTCAGGGGCTGTTGATAATTGCTCTCCATCAGCCTGCCCATCGCGCTTTATGCGCGGTATCCAGACAATATTGAGCAATTCCCGGAATCTTATTGCAAACCTGGACCCCGCGAACGAGTCGCGGGGCGCAGGGATCTGAATTGTCAACACGCTCTAGTAGATCCGGTAAATTAAATAGGTGGCTATATATATTGACAGACTTATTGTCTCCGGTTAATCTGCCTTTCGAGAACAGACTCCCTTGTTCAACATTTTGAAAGGATATCAGATGTTAATTAATAATTTGCGTTTTATTTCCCTGGCTTCACTACTGTTCGCCGGATCCGCCAGTTCAGGCACTCATGCCCCCTTGCTTGCTGTCGTTGAAGAAAATGCCAACCATGTCAGTATCTACAATCCTGACTCTGGCAAAAAGCTTGGCAGTCTGCAGGTTGGCTTTTTACCGCATGAAATTGCAGTAACCAGCGATGGAAAAACGGCCTATGTCACCAATTTCGGAATCAGAGATTATGACAGTGGCTCGGGTACGCCTGGTGCGTCAATTTCCGTCATCGATTTACAAGGCCTGAGTGAAAAATACCGTTTGTATACGTTCGATCCGGCGGATTATAAGGATTATGGGCAAATTGACAGTGCACCGCACGGTGTCAAATTACGTCCTCCCTATGAAAACCAGTTGTTCGTGAACGTCGAAAAAGGCAATAAGGTTTTGGTTTTTGACGTGAATGAGAAAACGCTGGTTAAACAGATCCCTGTAAGCCCCAACACGCATAATCTGTTTTTTTCTCCGGATGGCAAAACGCTGTGGTTGATGGCTGGCAAGGATGGCGTCATTCGTGTTGATGCCGACTCGGGTCAGGTTACCGGTTCAGTAACACTTCCTGGTGCTGTACGTGGGCTGAAATATACCCCCGACAATCGCTATTTGATGGCCTCAGCCGTTAATCAAATCGTTTTTATCGATCCGGACAGCATGACCATTCAAAGGCAGTTCGACGCCCTGGGCGTTGGTCCCATTCTTTATTCCGATATAACTCCTGATCAACGCTATATCATTGCGCCCGCTGCCTTTGATCATCAGGTTATTGTTATTGATGTGGCAGCCGGCAAGGTCATTAAACGACTGGTTACCGGATTGAATCCTATCAATGTCCTTATAAGCCCTGATGGCCAGTTTGCCTATATATCCAATGCTACGGATAAACATATCTCAAAAATTGACCTTAATACGTTTGAGGTAACAGCCTTCCGAACGCATGAAGGGCCAAATGGGTTGGCCTTTATTCCCTCATTTGAGAATAAGGCGCATAAAACCCTGACATTGGGTGTGGCACTCCCCTTCACCGGCCCGGATGGCCTCAAGGGACGTGAAATGATGCGCGGTTACGAATACTGGCGCAGCACCTTGACGAAAGCAGGTGGACTGGTTATTGATGATCAGGCTTATGATGTGAGCATCGTTTATCTGGATACGGAATCGCAACCGGAAAAACAGACGTCCCTGACCAAAGAGTTGATTAGCCAATACAAAGTGCAGGCCCTGCTCTCCACTTACGGTGATGCGGCGTATGCACTTGAACAAAAACAAGCCGAGTCGGCGCATATGTTGATTACGCCAAAACTCGCGGAGGCCATGCCATGGCAGCCTGACGATCTGGCCAGAGGGCGCGATTATTTTATAACAACGCATCTCTATGAGCAGGGTTATATCGCACAATACAATTTCAAACCATCATCCTGGTCAGCGCAGGCCACCACAACGGGGTTGCTGCTGCAAAATGCGCTCCAGACAGCCCACTCCTTTGATAAGGATGCGGTAACCAGAGTATTCAATGAATCGCGGTTTGATTTCTTTTACCCATACTTTGGGAGTGCCAATTAATGTTCATGCAGATACGCGTGTTATTGATGTCCGGCAGCATCTTGTTTTCGAGCGCTGTTTTTTCTGCCGATCCCATCGATTATGTCTTTGATCCTCTGGATCAAAGACATGTACTTTATGTTCCTGAGAATAACACCCCTGCCCCGGCAATTCTGATGCTGCATGCCAGTACGGGTATTGAAAAAGTGAATTACGATTGGGCAACGCGTCTCAAGGATCGTGGCTATGTTGTCTATATTATTGACAGCTTCAAGCCTCGCGGCTGGGAAGACAGGCGTTCCGTTGGTTGGGAGAAAGCAACCCAGGCACAACTAGAGGATGTATTACCAGCCTTTGAATATCTTCGTCAGCTTCCCTATGTTGACGCGTCACGCATCGGCATCCTTGGTTTTTCCATGGGAGGATTTGATGTATTGAAGGTCATGGAAGCAAACCCGGAGCCAGTGCAAAGCTGGCATAATCTGCCCTTTAAAGCGGCCGCCTCCTTTTACCCCGTATGTCATCGTATGGCCGAGAGTACACGACTACGAAAAAACAGCAGACTTTTTATTGGCGAGGATGACGACAGAGCGCCCACATCCGATTGCATCCGTTTATTAAAAGACAGTCAATCCTCAGAGAATTCCGTGTCCATTTTGATTTATCCAAATGCATTGCATGGATTTGATAACTTTGAATTCCCTGAGTCCAAAGAAATTGTTGATGAACAGGGTGAGCTTTATCATATCGGTTTTAATGAGACGGCAAGACAGAAATCCCTGCAGGATATGCCTGATTTTTTTGATGCTGTATTGAATGAGGCACGTTGAACGATGAAAACAATTACTATTATCGGCATGGGAATCAGCGGAACAGCAAGCTTTTGCCAGGTCGTAAACCATTTGTTATCCATGGAGCCACGGCCTGATCCCGACATAACGATTCATCTTTTTGAAACCCGGGAAGATCATTTTGCTACAGGCGCCGCCTATCGGATCGACGCGCCAGCTATCTGGACGTTAAACAATCCAGCAAAGGATTTCAAATTTATTCCAGATATACATCCCTTAAACGTCTGGATTGCAGAAAATCGCGCAGAGTTGCGCAGGCAATTTCCGGATATGAATGAAGAATTTTGTCCTCGCGCGGTAGTCGGGCATTTCCTGAAGGCGCACTATGCAAGTCACAAAAGCAAAGCGGAAGCTCATGGTATAAAGGTAATCGAGCATTTTGAGCAAGTACTTGAGTTTGACGCACTGGACGCAGATAGATGGGGGCTCAAAACCCAGACATTACAAATGGAATCCGACTTTTTGTTTTTGTGTTTCGGACATATACCTGCACATCATTACCCCGATCTGGAATCAAAGCCCGGTTATTTTTCAGTAACAACGCCACTCGCAGCTTTTGATGATATCCCGTCAGATGCGCCGATTCACATATTGGGTGGGCAAGCCAGTTTTGTTGATTATGCTGTCTGGCTGGCGGTAACCAAAAATCATCAGGGAACGATGACCTCTTTAACCAGAAATCCATCCATCATTACAACAAAAGGCAACCCGGACACCTGTGACACGGCACCTTTGGAAGCATTGAAGCAATCACTCCTCCGTCTGACGCCCTGTAGCTTACCCTTTTCATCTGCAAGGGATTCCTTTTGGCGAACATATAAGGCTGCTGCCAAAGATCCTGTTGATCCTCTGGCACAACCCTCAACTTCCATGGCTTTATCTTATCAACTGGCTAAATATGAAAAACGCGCTGTGCTGCCGGAACTCACGCCTTGCGGAAACATCGATGAATTACGATCATTTGTTAAGACCTTCTATTTTAATGGCACCTATGAAGCATTTTGGACAGCGTTAACCTATGAGGGAAAAGAGTCTTTTAACAGATTAATGTTCACGCAAATCATGGCTTATTTAACAGGTATTACCCCCGTCAATACGCAATTACTGTTGGAATTGTACAATAGCGGTCAAGTTATGGAAAAATCGGGATTGACCTCTGTTGGCTATGATGAGCAAAGTCAGGAGTTTCTCCTTTATTTTGCAGCAGGTGAGACAGAAAAGGCGAAATACCTTATTGACACGTCAGGCTATAGTTATGACATCCGTCATTGCAATACGGACTTGCCATTGCTTAAAGGGGCTGTAGCCAAAGGCCTGCTGGTTCCAAAACCGTTTGGTGGTATTGAAATAAATGACGCAGGTCAGCCCATAAATCTGAATGGGAAGGTTCAACGCAGCCTCTTTTGTGTTGGACCGGTTGCCTCTTTCGGCGACAAATACCCGACACCGCACGCTTCTTTTCTTGTTTTCAATGCATCGGATACAGCAGCAACAAGACTGAGTGATGATTTGAAAATACCGTCTGGCGCGAGTCAAAGCTTCAGTAACAATTAATTATCAGGATTGACTTACGGCAATATCTTCTTTATTTCGGGCTAATGCCGGATCAACCAATATGAGTGGCATTTTGAGATATTTCTTACATAAACAAAATCCTCTTGCCGTTTACTGAAAACCAATCGGTTGATAATCTATCATTACGAGGCGAGCAATTGAGAAGAAATCAAGGACGATGATTTTGCCAGGATGGCTATTCTCAATTCCGCACTCGACCAATTTGTAAATCCAGATAAAACCTCAACAACAGACGATTAAGACCCCAGAACTACCTTTGTGAACGTTGTGAACGAAAATCCATTAAGGTCTGATTGTCACAGTAATCAGACCTAAAGGATTAGCTTTCGTGGGCTCTCCTATCCTTAACCCTTTGACGCAATCAACTTTTTACAAAAAATACATCCACAGATTAGAGTTAACAACACGTGGATACGGTCAATTATTGGGTTAAGAAACAAAGCCGTCCTGTGTTATAGTTCCCAGGCAACAAAATCCTGAACACCCGGAACTTGTCCGCGCTAACCGAGCCGTGACCGTCAAAACGTTAAGCTGAATGATTCACTTAACGTTAGCCAACTTTACCACCATCTGACGGTCACAGCTCGGAAACTATTTTTTCTTATTATTTAGAGGGATATAATGAATAAAAAAGCTTTGGTTACTTTTGTTGTCGCAGGAAGTATTTTCACAGCGCCCCTGTTTGCTGCAAATTTTTTGCATAAATTAAGGCTTGACAAGCTGCCTGTGCATGCGGCTACAAAATCGACCGCTAATAAACCGGGGCAAAACCACACTGATTTTTCAGGGAGCTGGGCTGGTAGCTGCTCGGTTGATGGTAAAGATGTTCCAATAAACTTCACTGTATCAAATGATGAATTAAGTTTTAATTTTGAGGGTGATGAAATGCAAATAGGTTCCCTCAATACTAAATCAACATCAGAACAAATATATTCGAATGTTGAACATAGGTCGCTTGAATGGAGCGAAGACATGTCTACCCTAACAATAAAAAGCGTGACATTGATGAAAGGGCATACTTCCTATCCCTATAATACCTCCAGTCCAATAGTGACATACATCTCTCAAAGCACTTTGTCTTTAGACAATGGACAGCTGCTCATGAATGGGCGAATGTTAAGTCTGCTGGATATGGAGCAGCTTGACGGACTACAGAACTACTCTTGTGTTCTCAATAAAAACCAGAACTAAACAGCATAGTCAAAATCATTCGACCCGGAAGCAATCCGGGTCAGAAAAATTCCTACAAGGTCTGGCGCTCCGAAACTTTATTGAGAGGCCACCAAACTGGCTCCATTAAGTCGAAACTAATTCATATCGTTCGTGACGTGGTCAAGTAATTTAAGACACACCAGTTAAGCCAGATTTTACAATTAATCAGACTTAGCGTGGGTGCACCCCTACCATAAGCCGAAATAATTATTTGCTCATTGCTTTATGTAATTGTCTTTGTTCTATATACAATTTCTCTTCCGGAGTCCGGCCTTTATTTTGGGCAGTTCCCATTGCAGCGATGACCTGACTTTGAATAGACCAATACTGTTTACCATCTTTACCCATCTGCCATACATTACTAACCTCTTTTTCTGACAAAGGTAAATATGAATCCAGATCCTCAAAGGAGATGCGATTCAATGAAGTACGTTCACGTGCTCGCCAGCGTTGATGCCATATTTTTTTATCTTGCCGCTCGCTGGCACAAGTAGTTATCCCCATAATGGGATTTTTTCTGTGACTACGACTCATAGCAATGCCCCCATTTTTAACAAATCAGACTCTCTGTTCAAAACAATTAATCAACTCCTCAATTTGCCTGGGATCTTTATCTAAAAGAACAAATAAGCTACTCAACGATTTTGGTGGAGGACACTCTCCTCTTTCATAACGACTGAATCCATTAACACCACCACCGAAATATTCGGCGGCTTCTTTTTGATTAATATGTAATTTTTTTCTTATGCGACGAATATCATCAGGGGTAAGCAAATGATCAACTTTGGCCTTATGCGTTTGCATTTCCTTCATCGTGATATGGGTATCTTTATCTGTTAATACGCCTTCTCCACAGGTATCACACCATTCTCCTGGTTGATTTATAAAGGTTGTTTCTCCTTTGTACGTAAAGGGGATTTTTTTTGTTTTATATTCGCAAGTATTTTCCCCGCATACCATGCACTTTTTTTTAGTCATTTTGTGACTCCTTAAATGAAAGAAGTAGTTCATTATTTTCATTAATTTGGAATTTAATATATAAATCAAAACCTTGAAATCGCGAGCGATATACATCTTGCCACGCAGAAAACTTTAAATTGTAAGGTGGCATTGATTTATAAAAATTTTTCCTTGTTAATGCCTGAATAGCATTAACAATAATATTGAGTTTTTTTAAAATCTTTATCCTGATAATCCCTAACTGTCCATTATGGTATGCACGGCCCGATCTAAATAGGCCGTGTTTCACAAAACGATATAAAAAAAGAGAGGGTTTTATGTGTTGCTGGATTCTTTGGGATTCACTTCACTGCCAAGCCGCATATAATCTCACTTGTGCAATCGACTTCTAACCAGGCTAATTTCAGTAGCCATCTTCACTCCTTCGACAACAGCCAATTGAAAACTTCAAGCCGCCGTTGCAACGGCCGGAAGCACGAGCTTCCCTCTATCTAACTCGAAAACTCACGGTTTTGTTTAAAGTTCGCACTTCTATCAAAACCGGAAACCCTCAACTTTTCAATGGGTTGTGTCAGATTAAGTCGAAACTAATTCAACTTAAGGGTTGGCACCGTCCTGATTGCCACATCTAAGCGTTTTTAAATGTTCAGTCCATGGTGCAAATTTAAGCCTGTCAGAGTCGGATGCATTCAATAACATGGTTTTCATAAAACATGGTTCAGTAAACATTGTATCAACAAATCTGACCCACTCACCTTCCAGATCCCTTCTTACCTTATCTGCTTTTTGTCTTGCCAAGTGCCCACGAAAAAATGATTGTATGGTTGTCGTGGCCTTTACTTGCCCCTCTAGTGAAGACTTATGAATAGCAACTTGCACAGAAGATAATATCTCCATAAGGATCTGATTATCACCTTTGATAGATAATGTATTTTTTTCTTTGCTTGATATGACAACCATATTTTCCAAAACCTCCTGATATAGAATCGTATTTATGGCTTCAAGTTCAGGTAAAAGTTTCTGTATTCTTTCGATAAGCGTGGATTGACGGCTTAATCTTGCATCCAGAAGACGGTTTTCCAATCTATCCATCATTTCTTTTAATTCGCTTTCCTCACTACTGCAAGTTATGCGCATATACCCTTTGTTGCCTTTCATACCAAAATACGACAAAGGCGCTGTCATAATTTTATCTTTAAACAACAAATAATAGGCAAGTTCTTCATCTGTATGGACTGCTCCAGTCTTACCTAAAGCACGTTTTGAATCTTCCGGTAGGTCAAGGCCAAATAAATCGCTTAAATCAGTTAACACGTAAAAAGTTGCTTCTGTTTTGTAGTTGGAATCGGGCATGGTTGCCCCCATGGCCTTCAAACGCATTGACACGTAATCAACTTTTTTTCTATAAAAATCCAGACGTTTTTCTCTTTCGTCACTACCGAATACAGCCATAGTGCGTGCATATACAATTTGTGAAGAACGCGGGGCATGCCCCATCAAACTTATGTTTTTGGTTAACAACTCACTGGATATTTTAGCATCGAATGACATCAGTAAAGCCATACGTTCGCCAGCTGCTGAGAGTCCCTTGGTTGCAGAACGCATCATGATAATTCTTTCTTTCAAATCAGGTGCCATCTTAAGTAAGGATGGCATTTCTGCATAACACATCTCGGCATATGCTTCATCCAAAATGATGTGCATGTCAGGATATTTACGGAGAACTTCAGCTATGTTAAGAAGCTCTTCTTCATTAATGACGGTTCCAAGTGGATTGGAAGGATTGCAAATCAATATGGCCTTTGGATAACCATTATCATTTTTTGCAAGTTCCATAGCTGATTTAATGCTTGAGTCTATTGCCTCTGCGGTCAATCTATATCCTGGCTCCTTCATCACATCCACCGGATGAAGTCTGTGCATTGGATTGTCTGAATACAACGTGTAATGAGGAAAAGGTGTGATGATGCGATATCCTGGTGTGTCTCTGTAGCGCTCGTTTAGCATTTCAAATATGGTTCGAATGGCTCCCGCACCTCCTGCTGTAAAAAGCACATTCTCAGGATTAATTTCTGCCTGATACCAGGATGACATGGCTTGAGCCATTATCGCTCTTGCTTCATCGTCCCCTTTTGGATCCCCATAATCTACAGCAGCCCCTTCTTTTACTACGTTAAGATTTTGCATGGCAACTTTGGCTATTTCCTCTATTTTCTGCCAATATGCCAAAAAAAATGCAATAGTATTGAGATCAATAGGATAGGTAGGTTTCCCCATTCCTGCAGAAATAAATACACCAGCTTCTAATGATGAACCTTCCTGTATAGATTCCTCTATTAAAGTCCTTGTCCATGTTGATAACAACATGATTTTGTCCATTTTGTCAGCGGACTGGCCTTCTGGTGTCAACATTATAAACCTTCCTGTGACTACTTTATGGTTTCTCTGCTAATATTTTGATTATACACGATCGAGATTATGGACGTCTAATGCACAGAAAAAACCGCGGATTTCGCTTAACCCTGGAAGAAATGGGTGATTTTCTTGCAAAATTCTCGGAACATAGCGAGCAAGTCTACTGGATTAGTAGCCCTGATTTTTCAAAAATTCAGTATATTAGTCCATCTTATGAAAAGGTCTGGGGGCGCTCACGGGAAGAGTTATACAACGCACCTGAAAAGTGGCTTACTTATTTTCACCCCGATGATGTAACAAATCACAACCCTCTTGAAAAAATGGCTGAAGAAATTGATCGCTGCGGTGAAAAGGCCAGATACTCCACAAGTTATCGAATTATAAGGCCAAATGGAGAGATTCGCTGGATAAAAGATAGTGGCTTTCCTTTGATAAATAATGAAGGTGTTTGTTATGGAGTAACTGGAGTGGCAATCGATGTTACGGAAGAATACAACCGAGCAGACACACTAAAGATGGCTAAAGAGGCCGCCGAAGCGGCTAACAAAGCAAAAGATGAATTTATCCGTAACATGAGCCATGACATTCGTACTCCGCTGGCTGGCATTATTGGGATGTCATCAATTCTTGAAAATGAAGCCATGACTTTGGAGGAAAAAGAGCGCGCACATATGGTTAACATCAGCGGCGAACAACTTTTGACCTTACTGAACAGCGTTCTTGATATCATCGCGACTGGAAGCAAAAAAGAAAATCAGGTTAATAAGTCTCCTGTTAAAATACGGACACTCATTCAAAGTATTGCTGATCTTGAATTGCCCACCATAAAACTGAAAAACCTTGACCTGCGAGTTACGTTGGCTGACGATTTACCTGAGATAATCGAAACCGATGAGATAAAAATTCATCGTATATTGCTTAATATTTTGGGAAATGCCGTTAAATTCACTGAAAAAGGTTATATTGAAATCGGAGCAAAATACATAAGCCACAAAACGCATGAACATCGAATTGAGTTTTATATCAGGGATACTGGTTTAGGAATTAACGAGGAAGATAAGGACAAGATTTTTAAAAAATTTTTCAGAGGAACGTCCTCTTATCAGGGCATATACGCAGGGCATGGTGTCGGCCTGCATATCGTAAAAAGGTATATACAAATATTGAAAGGTAAAATTAACGTCGAATCTGCACCAAACGAAGGAACAATTTTTACAGTATCAATTCCAGTTAAATTGATTAAATGTAAGCCTGATTTACCTGAATCAACCCTCCCCTTCCCTGCAACGACTACCATCAAGAACAGCTGCTCATCTGATTCTGGTATACAAATTTTATTAATTGAAGATAATGCGATCGCACTCAAAACCGCTGAGAACATCCTTGGCAAATTCAACATTGGCTTTAAATCTGCCACAAATGGAGCCATGGCTATTGAACTTTTCAAAAACAATACATTTCATCTTGTATTATCAGACATAGGATTGCCGGACATATCAGGATTTGATGTGGCACGACATTTCAGAAAAATAGAAAACGAGCATAAAAGAATGAAGGTTCCCGTGATTGGGTTGACAGCGCACTCAATCATGGACACCGAACATGAGGCGCTTGAATCCGGCATGAATCAGGTAATCAGCAAACCTCTTCGCCCCGATCATGTTCAGGATTTGATAAAAAATTACGAACTACATGCAGCTAACCCTGCCAGCAATAAAGATACACAATCATCCCTCTCATCCGTAGTAAAAAGAGATTTACCAGAAAACGACAGTGAGCTATTTGAACTTGAGCAATTTGCTCTCTTTGATGAGGAACTCGGTATAAATAGTTGTGGTGGACGCGAATCTTTAAGAGAGTTACTGGAAATGTTGGTTACATCTGAACTACCCATTGATAGCCAAAAGATGCAGCATGCTTTTAACCAACAAAATTTCGCGGAAGTTGAAAATCTGGCTCATAAAATAAAGGGTGGCGCTGTATATATTGGTACCGTCCGAATGAAGTTTGCCTGCCAATATCTGGAGCGTTACTGGAAATCTGGCGAGCGTGAATTGTTTGCGCCTCTTTATCATCAGGCAATCAGAGTCATTGATGAAACGACTGCATGCATCACCCGATGGTTAAAATAATTTCATTCTTTGCTCAAACCTATCTGACGAAAGGAAACAAATATTTTTTTATCTGGTGCACAAGCTTATCCACAGATTTTGGGGATAAGCTTGTTATTAAGCATGATCTATTGACCAGATTCATAGACCCCTTTGGTTTGCTTAGCAACCACGTTATATTATTGCAATAAACAGAATTACACTTTACCTCCCTCTTTGATCCTGTCTTTTCTAATATCTAATGCGGGTTCTGTGGAAGAAACGCCAAAAGTGCCTAATCTGAGATAACGACCTAAATCAATGGAAAGATGATCAAATTTTTTATTATTTATCTATTTGCATTGCTAAATGTGGAAAGCCATCTTCTTCATAGATCTCTCCATGCACTTTAAACCCAAAGTTTTCATAAAATTGCTTTAAATAAGCCCGCGCAGAACATTGAATGCTAATTCCTGGAAAATTAATATCACAGTAAGCTAATAATTCTCCGATCAATTTTTTTCCATATCCTTTGGCACGAACAGTTCGTCCAGTAGCTACCCGACCAAATACAATATAATTTTCAATACTATCAGGAGGAAATAGACGAAGATAAGCTACCAATTGATCATTCTTCATACCTAATAAATGCAATGCAACAGCATCTTTTCCATCTGGATCAAGATAAGCACCGTTCTGTTCCACTACAAATACATCGGCACGTAATGCAAGAACAGCATAGAGCTGTTCAACAGTTAATTCAGAAAATTTATACCAATTAAAATTAATCATGAGATGCCTGTGGTCTATTTTTATTTCATATAAATATGCCGTCGTTGTATTACCCCGTCACTTGTTCGCTTTGATAGAGCTTCTTTCGTCCGAGCTGATATAAATTCCCGTTGAATTTGCGCAGCCAATCCTAAAATGGTTGCGGTTATGGTGGATTGCATAGATCCATCCAACACCATATTATTTTTTGCGATGTGCACCGATACACTTTTCTGAGCCGCCATCTCCATTATTTCCAGCACTTGAAGTGTCGAGCGACCCAATCTGGAAATTTCAGATGCAATGATGGCGTCACCTTTTTCTGCTTTTTCAAGAACACCGCCTATGGCTCGATCACGCCAGGTGGTTTTACCACTGACAACATCTTCAATAAATGTTAAAGAATTAATGCCGTGACTATTACAATAATCTAACACGCTTAGTTTTTGATTATTAGCATCTTGATGATCAGTTGAGACGCGTAGATAGGCAAAATTCGTCATATTTTCTGCCGTATATGAATAAAACCTAAAAACCAATTTAATTGGACGATAGTCGTAGTATTTTAATATCAATTAATATACGCTATTCGTCCCTTTTAAACCATCGTTTTTATGGACACTTAGGCAGAAAGAGAAAGAAATTACTGTAACCATCATTGAAATCAACATATGCCCAATACTAACCGTCTTTACTTGCTATCCGAAGCGGAGATCAGAGATCTTTATGCACGCCCCGATTTTAATAGCACCGAAAAGGCACTCTATTTTACACTGAATAGCTACGAACTCGATGCTCTAAATCATTACTAAAACATCAAATCGCTTGCAGCAATGAATCAAAAGATAAAAAGTACTTTTGGTGTAGATCCACTCACACTGGAATTGCGCATTACGTCTTTATTAGATGTAATGGAGAAGCAAATACAGTCCAAGTCTGAAGAAGAAAGAGAATCATACAAACTGAATATTCAGCAAATTATAGAACAAGCTGAGCCATCTATTGCGGAAGTTTTAATATGTGTACGCGACAATAATTTTACAAGGTTGAGATTCCAAATGATGATGCTGGCCCTATGTTCATTTCGTAAACTATTTGGCTGTGCCAGTGAGATGCATTTAGATATTGCCAATTTGATTAAAGAGAAGTTGACCGCATCTTATACTCTGACAAGCCAGAGTTTACAGTGATAAGTTAATGATGTGTGTGAATACGTGCATTTGGCACATCCACACATTTACTTAACCAGGCTCCCCCAACGCCGCGCTACGACGGGTCGGGGGATGGGGAGCAAATGTCAACAGCCCCTGGCTTAAGGTAGTGCCATTGGATCAAGACCTAACCTACCCCTCCTGCTCTCGCAGGGCCAGAAATATTGGCAAACTCACCCCGCCACCAGCACTGACACAGTTAGTAAACGTACCATTCAGCGGTATAATTGTACATTCAGACACACTACTGTCTCCGTTTGCAACGTAAGCCCTGTTTCCCACCGCATTCAGGGCGATACCGATGGGGCTGCTAAAAACACCAGGGTCTGAAGTAAACTGGCATGTACCAAACAACCCATCAGACAGAATCGGGCACACGGAAATACGGTCATTGTTAATATTGCTGATGTAAGCACGGGTATTTTCAGGATTCAATGCAATACCTGTCGGGCCATTGAACGATTCATCGGATTCGGTTGGCTGGCATGTACCAAAGCTTCCATTGTTCAGAATTGGACATAGATAAACCAGATTGGCGGATGAATCGGCCACGTAAGCGAAGGTGTTTGCCTGATTAAGAACAATGCCAACGGGTTGAGCAAATACCTCTTCTTCCCCGGTTGCATTCACGCAGGCTCCAAAGTGCCCGGTGTTGTCAATCGGGCATACCAGAACCTGATGAGAGCTGACGTTGCTCACATATGCGAAGGTTCCCGCTGGATTTAAAGCAATACCCTCCGCCCCAAAAAATGAAACACCAGAGTTACCCGAGTCTTCGCAAGAGGCGAAACTGCCATTGACGTTCACATGGCACAGAGACACGGTATCCGGTGCGTTATTGACCACATAGGCTCTATTCCCAGCGCCATTTAAAGCAATCCCGCGCGGAGTCTGAAACGTGACATTGGCATTGGTGCAGGCATCGAATGTTCCACCGTTGTTTATTGGACATATCAGAACATCCGTAGTTCCGGCGGTGACATAAGCCATAGGCATGCTGGTGGGCGGGGTTGCCGACAGAACGGCACTATAATTTTGGCAGGAAATGGGGCCGCTGCCATTAAGGCACAAGGTCAGACTGATGGTGCCAGGGTTCCCGGTGATGGCGATAGATTTTGTGGTCGCGTTATTGACCGAGAACAAACAATAGCCATTACTTGCCGGCTTGCAATCGACACCCGGATTGCTTATTCGATAACCCGGTGTGTTGATTTTGATGCCGGCATTGCTGTAGGTATTTGTTATGTTCGTGCGAATCTGGATCATGTTTCCGCTGCTGGTCACATCAAAAAACAAACCTGACGCCGCAAAACCAGCCTGGCAAAGCAAAAGCAGGGAGCCAATACTTGTTAAAATCCTTTTCATAATTCATTCCTCATTAAACTATCGATTAAAAGGCGGTAACCGCGCAAACCAGGGCTTGTGCATAATTATTGCCCGTCTTCAATGTGCTGAGCAGTTGGCTATTCTGTCCATTAAACCGACCTTCACCTAAATAGAAGAAACGATATCCGCATTCAAAAGGAAGATGTCCAAACAGATTATTTATTTTGATTCCGACACCACCCATGGCACTGAAGGCTGTGTGGCTTTTTCCGCTAAACACATTGCCAGGTATGGTGATGCCGCCATCCAGCGAGTTTTCATGATAAGAGGACGTATTGATAAAATTGGGCCCAATTCCAGCGTCCAGCGTCAGCGCGTATTTATCCTGGCCGTTTTTAATCTCGGCTTTGGCAGCGGCATAGACGGGAACGTTGCTGATTTTGTACTGATACGACAGATTGTTAAACAGGTTTTCCTGAATTATTTGACCCTGAACGCTTGTTCTGGCCAGATAAAAAGCATCAATCCCATAAGACAAACCCCAGGAGGCTTGTTGCGGGCCGTTGATAAAATACCCCAATCCCAACAGAAGATTGTTCTCGTTTTTTTTCGTCAAGGTGTATTGATCGCCAATCAATCCTTTTATATCAATATGTTGTTCCGCACCTTGCGAGGCATGAAACACACCCACTTGCAAAGGCATTTTTCCCTCAGACAGAGCAAAAGAAAAAGCCTGGCTGCTGACAGAAAAATAAAGCAGGGAAATACTCAACTTTGCTAATGTTCGCATAATCATCCTTAATCAATGCGGAAATATCCGGGCTGGGCACAAAATGAAAAGATCGTAATCAAAGATGATAAGGTATAAAATTGAAACATACAATCCATCTCTTTTTACAGTCAGGACGGCCGCATCTTGTGCTTGTATTTAGCACGATCTAACCGAGCCGCGACCGTCAGGAAGCGGAAACGTTAATAGCCCGCATCAACAATCGAGTAAATCGATTAGGGCCTGTTGACAATTCACCTTGCCGCCTACGTGCCGCGGCTTGTCCGCGGCATCCAGTTTGATGTACAAAGCAATATCATAGCGAGAGTGCTCAAGTACTCTATTGATAACTAAAAGCAAACTCATAATATATCGGCTCTCACCCAGATATAAAATGAGGTTGTAATGCCAGGACTGATGCTCAGTGATGAGCTATGGTCAAAGCTGAAGGAAATCATGCTACGGCACCGAATTTATGACAAGCCAAATCTTCATGATCGTTGAGGGCATGTTGTATAGAATGCATGTTGGTTGCCCTTGGCGAGACCTGCCGGCAGCATTTGGATGCTGGAATTCAATTTACCAACAGTTTAACCGTTGGTCATTCAAAAATAAATTGATACAAATTTTCAAGGCGCTTGCAAGTGGTAGCATTCCTGCGAGTCCAATATCAACACGGAAGCAGGATGAAATCATTCTACGTTTATATCATGGCGAGCAAGCGCAATGGGACATTATACGTTGGTTCAGCGGTGGATTTGATCAAACGTGTCTGGGAGCACAAACAGAAGGTGGTTCCGGGGTTTACTGCTACCTACAATACGCATATGCTGGTTTATTATGAAATCCATCAGAGCTATATCGAGGCTGCCCGACGTGAAAAACGTTTCAAGAATTAGCCACGCCAATGGAAAATAAACACCATTGAACAGTTGAATGCAGAATGGCGGAAGATATTTGCCGTTAATCAGATCGTATGGATACCGCGGACAAGCCGCGGCACGTAGGCGGCTGGGTGAATTGTCAACAGCCCCTGGTCGATTTTTTATCTTATGCCTGTAAAATTCAGTACGTGTTATTTATCAGCGAAGAAGCCTCCGTGTCGCTGTGCTCATCAAACAGATTATAGTGGACAGGCTCGTCACCATCGCTATCCGCATGAAGAATAGATGACACATTATCTTCAATACTAATCCTGAATTCCGCTGCGAAAGGCGTGACCAGCAAGTGCTCGGGCTCCTGTTGTTTTTTGTAGTCAAATAGCAAACGATAGAGATTGGCCCGGATATGATTCGATATCATATGATACAGGGGCTGGTCTGATTCTTCGTAATCAGGAAATAGAGCGTTGAAAAAATCCTGACTGTCTGAGGGTAAATCATTGACGGAGGTGATTTCCATGTAAAGCAGGACATCGGTAAAAAAGGCGTATGCCAGCCGCGTATGCATATCAAGAAGCAATAAAATCATTGGGCAAAAAACAGATAGCCCAAACATTATAAACGCACCCGTTGAAAACATCTCAAAATATGGCGACAGAATCAACACCAGTATTCCGGGAAGGCTCAGGGAAAGAATTGCGAAACGGAAATAATTTTCTTTCTCAGCCAACTGCTCGTTTGGGGTTCGTTGTTTTTGAACCTCAGCGATTGATTTAAAAAATACAGTATTGAGAGCAGTCGAGGTTCTGCGTCTATTTTCAGAATGAAAGTCACTTACGAATCTGACAGGATCGGATAAAAAGGATTGTCTTCCCTCGGCATCGAAATGATCAATAATGCCTCTGATTTTGCGCAAATCAAGCTCGGTAAAAACGTCGCCCTGAGTCATCAAATCGCGGATTTTCGCCACACAATAAAGATTTTTTTCAGACAGCTCCATCGGAATCGAACACAGTGAATCCATCACATAATGATAAAAAAACCGCGATGCAAGAGCCAGATTAATATGGTCGAGGGGATCTTCAATGAGATCAATAATTTTCTGAATCAGCTCATACGGCAGGCTCGAAAGATGGTCTCTACCATGTTCAACATCTGCTTCGGGCTCGTGCGAAAAAAAGCGATTGCGCTTCGAAAACAATCTGCTGGGCGATGCTGCCACAATTACCTCGTAAATCAGATTAGTACTATTTCCATTTAGTTTTGACATGTAAGTGTCATCCCCGCGCAGGCGGGGATCTATTCTCCAGCGTAGCATTGTGCGCAAATCGTGGATGGTTCCCCGCCCGCGCGGGGACGACAAATGTCAAAATTAAATGGTAAAAGTACCAAGGTTATCAGGGTGATAATATTATCACTATGCTCTTTAAAAGCACTCTATATTCCTATAGTATTGATCATTTTTAACACATAGGGGCAAGTTATGATCATAACGCTCATGGGTACAAAAACGACATATGATATCTCAGATACAGACGCGTTCAGCAGGCTGCGAGCAAACATTTCTACCATGAAGTCCCGAAAACAATGGGACAGGCTGTTACATATTAACCGCCAGGTTACCCACCTTGAGGGCTACAGCGGAAAGGACAAAGTCCTATGCAATGCCAAAAAAATTGCCCAACTGACAGCAAATCTACCCATACCCCCTGCCGTTACGCCTGTCCCGCCGACCGTGATCAATCGAGATGAGCCAGGTGTTGCCGCCAGTTCATCTACCGACCCAACGCCACCAGAAACACCGCTTTACCTTCCCGAAATCACGACAGGAACAACCTGGGTCATATCCATGGCACCATTGAACAGTTCAGGTGATATTTATCACATTCTGGCCTATTTAATGATATTGCAGGCCAGAGACAGGCCATTACCCAGGGTGCAGTTAAATTATGATGTTGATCCCAACGAGACTCCAACCCATTCCACATTGACGGTAGGCGATCAGGTAAAGCGCAGTATCGATTTTGCTGCAACCCTCGGCATGGCCGGGCATTTTACGCAAGTAAAACTGGATTACAATAAGACCGGTCGCGAAGGGACAAGACAAAAGCAGCTGGAAAAGCATTTTACCGAGCGCTCTGGCGTTGAGGATATTCGCTATATCGACCAAATGGCGACCACCGCTTTAATATCACACGAGATATTAGCACACGGGATTGAGCCTGTTACGCATACTATCCAGCAAGGATTTTCAAGGCGAGACGCACGCGGGTTTCCTCTTGACGCCCGAAACGCTGTCGACAGATACGTAGGTCACGCCATGCGCCAAATAGCCGAGCTGGCAAAATCCGAAGAACAACCTCTGATTGTTTTGCATGTCAGACATTCCTCCACGGCCAACAATCATCTTAACCTGCCTGATTCATTTATAAGACAGCTGGCTATCTGCCTGCACAGGCAAGAGTACCAGGTCTGTTTCATTCTTGCAGACGATCGAAAGGTTAAAGCGCGTTATGCTGAAAGTTGCGCTACCGAGACCGGAGCATCATTTGTCGTGCTCGAGCCTTTTAAGCAAAAAGACCTGCTCATCGCTTCGGTTGATTACACAAAACAAGCGCATTTACAGCTGCTCCAGGGGCTGAGAAGCTACGGGCGGACACGGGGTGTGATAGGCAATACCAGCGGAACGCTGGACATCGCTGCCTTGATAGGCATGACAACCTACTGCATACATCAGTTTACAAAGACCCGCCTGTCTTATCAGGAATGCCGTCTTTACTTTCAACTGGCGTTTATGTCTCTGGGTGCTCTGGTAAATCGAGGCCATGACTATGTCGATAACGACCTGCAGGGATGGCTGGATGAACCCCGGCCCCGAAGAGGTATTGGCTTATTTGATCAACCGGCTGATACAAGACCCGTCCCCGCGCGAATAGACGAGAAAAAGCAAGACCCGGGCTATTCAAAAATGTTTTATTATTCGTTTTTCAGCAAAGGGGAAAAACGCGCGGTAGAAATGGCAGAACCCAGTGAGGTAATACGTCAACTGTCAAACACTTAACAAGGTTTGCTGTAGTGTAACGATCAAATCCCCTCTCTCCCGCGCGCAGCGTGGGGAGAGGGGATGGATGAAGGAGTATAAAAGTGCTGCGCGTCAGCGGCTCATTAAAAACGGCCTGTCGTCGGCATCGCTGCTGTCAGACTCTATCGATGGAATGGATACCTCTTGCCGTTCCTTCTCTGCTTTCAGGCATTTGAAAAAATGGCGCGCGCCAACCTGTCTGGTTTCTCTGGATAAATCCATATAGGCTCTTACAAACGCCTCGGGCCTGCGAATACAGGCTGCTTTGGCGAAAGCAATATATTCGGCTTTCCCATAAGCCGGGAAATAAAATAACTGACTTCGATTCAACTCGGCAGGCGAGCGCTCCAGCCTTCCACCTTGAGCCCCATCGTTTTCAGAACCCAATACCATAAAACCTGGCTTGTCGGTTGCCGTCAGATAGTCTAACAACAAGGCCTCAAGAGAAGGATTGATATTTGATTCATCAAGAATCACAAACGCCTCGTCCTCCATGGCACGAGTCAGCACCCCAAGGGCTTTCGAGCTGTCGCCGCTGATCAGGTAAATGGCTTTATTCAGCTCACGCTCAACAATATCCGCACCAGGTCCCTGCCCGTCTTCTGCAGACAGGCGGTTAAGATAAAAGGTCAACACGGCACGCAACAATGTCGATTTACCAAGACCAGGTTCGCCTTGTAAAATCAGATATCTTTTGTGTTCTACAGGCTTCCCCTCACTGAAAAAACCGAGAGCGCTCTTTTTCCCTTTCCCCTTCCCTTTGTCAGCGACGCTTTGAGCGCGGGCCCTGGCGGCCTCGCAGACAAGGGATTCGAAGCGCATGTGCAGGTTCATCAGCAGGGTGTCGATGATATAGGCTTTCTCGCGGGTGGTGGAAACGGTTGGCGTGAGAGGAATAAGCGCGTCGCCCTGCAGATAAGGCAGTTGATAACGCTGGCCGGTTTTTTCTTCCAGCTCGCTGATAAAAGCACGCCTTTTGGCCTCATCTTTAATGGAACAGGCAAATTCACTGACACAGGCGCGTAACAGTGACGGCATAACCGCAGCAGGTTCAATACGGTAAAGATGAGCAAAACGCTGAGCGAGACTCTCCATGTCGCGGATAGACGTTGGCAGATAAGGATTATAACGGCTGATTAAATGATAGGCCTCTAACAAAACGGGTATAAACGCATGCACGTTCTCAGGTAATATTCCCTGTGCGTGTCGCGTCAGGAACGCATCACCTGGCTTTTCAAAATAGACCGTATTCGCATAATCCTGAATGGCGGAATGGTAATAACGTCCCGGAAAACTTTCAGGATTGCCCGTTAGAATCATCTTCTTGTCATGCCCGTCCCGGCGATAGACCTGACCTCGGTACAAAATGGTCTCCTGGCCGCTGCACAAACCCTTGATCAGTGCGTCCAGTGCGTCTGGAGGCAACATATTCGCCTCGTCACACAGCCAGACGCTGTTGCGCCCGTCACTCAGCCACGCCCCAATATCTGCGTCCCCCATATAACAGTTACCGATCAGCTTTTTGACAGACCAGGTTTTCCCAACGCCGGGCTCACCTTTGAGCATCAGAATTTTTTGACGCGGATCCTGAAGAAAATGGCGCAGCTGCTCCTGATTTTTTGCAACGCCTTTGTGTTCAGACAGATTGTCCTGTGTGGGCTGTAACTGACAGGCCTCAAACAGGCGCTCCAGCGCTTCAGAACGTAAGCCAGGCATACCAGCCTGATAAACCACCTCGGCCAGATCCGGTCCAAGAAACGAGTGTAAGTCCAGACCATTAAAGCAGTTGAGCACAGTCCAGAGGCTGCGCCGCAAATCAGTCATTGTTTTGATTCTCAGCTGGGCCAGTTTTTCTGTACGCAAAGACGTTCTGTCATCCGGTCTGAAATAATATTTACCCAGGACGTTCAAACAGGCCTGCTCTTCACTGCGGCGAGGATAGTCATATAAAAACAGGCCCTTGACAGGGTTATGCCTGTGCCGGGATCCGCCCTCCTCTAATGCCGCCAGAAACCCGGTGAAGCGCGCATGGTTCATCCGCAATGACTCAGGTCGCCCTCGTCCAGCGTGCGGCACTATAATTGCAGCCCGATAAAAAGCCTGAATCTGCTGTGCATACAAGGAATCCGGGTAAGGCAGGTTTTGCTGATAATCGGCCATTGTGAACCGGGCGTGTCTCTGTATGTGAGGCCAATGCTGACATTTATCTGCCGGTAAGACCAGATACAGACGCCCGGTCACATCAAGACGCTGACCATTACTGAAGACATGAGACTGGCTGGCGCACAAAGACAGCAACTGAAAATACAAAGCCAGAGACAGCTCACCATTCAGAATTACGGACTGCCCCTGCAGCAGAGCTTCCAGCACGGCTTTTCTTTGATACACAAAACGATTAATGGATCCCTTTTCTTTGTGCACAACGGCTATCAGTTCATTGAAATGCGTAGCTTTATGCACATAAACCACCCAGGGCGAAGTCAGCGAGGCTGCCAGCCGCTGCACTAGATAATCAGGATCGGAGCTTGAAAAAATGCGCGTGTCGAAATCAACATCCTGGGGTGGCAGTGCTTGCTCATGCGCTCGAGCCGATGTCGCATAGCCTTCTATCTGAGATCCCGGCGACAGCAGAAATTCAAAAGGTTTACCCGGGTATTGTTTCCCGCAATATTCCAGCAATGATTCCCAGTATGATTTTGCCATGCTGTCGACAAGATAAAAAATATCCCTGTTCTCTTCATACCGGTCTAATAGCCCACCTCTCAGACTGTGCACCTGCCCCTGCCCGTCTATCTGCAACCCATTGTAGAGTTCATGCAGGTTATGCATGCCGATATATATTGGGGTTCTTCTCTGAAGCAGGTCAATGCCCCCCACATAGACACGCAGCGCGCTGGTCGCAAGAATCCCGCAGAGATACCTGCCATCATCCACGCAGGTGTCGATACGAACCGAAGCGGAAACGGCTTTCATGCGTCCGGTTTCATGACACAGATATTTTTTTTCTTCATTGATCTGATGCTGCAATAGGGCAAAAGCAGGATCCTCTGGCGGGCTGTAAACACGCAGCGCACGCCCTTGCCGTATAGCCTTGCTCAGTGCGCCCTCGCCGACAGCCAGTCCACCCGGGGACAAATCCACACGACCCAACAAAACCTCACGCCAGCCAGGACTTGCAAAGAGATATTTTTCTATAGGTTTTGCCTGCAAACCAGCGTGGCCTGACGTAACATCGCTGAGCAGCTGCCGGGCAAAATCGCTGCTGATATCCCATGGCTGCATCCTTGATAAAAAAGCAGTTCCCGTAAGGCTTTGTTCGCCAATCAGGCTCACAACCAGCAGATTTTTTGGCAGATAAAAGCTTTCGTCGTCTATAAACAACATGCGTGGCCTATCCATCAGGGTTTGATAGCCCGCTCTCTGCGCATGGGTAAAGGGGGTCCAGTCAATCACCAGGACGGTCAGTTCATGCTTTGTTTGCAATAATGAGCGCAAGGGTCCGTTTTTCTTTTCAACTATTTGTCCTGCTTTAATTCTGAAGGGTTTTAAATACCTTAAAAAAGCGTTTGGACTGTCAATAAAAAGATGCCGGGATAAGGTGTCTACCCCATTTGCTTCGAGATATCGGACCAGACCGGCATTAAATACATAAGGCGATAGAGCGTTAAGAATAACCAGAGGGGGGGACGTATGTCTTTCGTTAAACAAGGGAGCCAGTGAGTCCAGGGTTCTCAATCGGATGAATTGTTTAAATTGATCCTGATAGTGTTCGAAGTACATCTGATCCTCGGGATCATCAATCCGGATCGATTCCAGCGTAATCCTCTGATTTTCGCGTATGTTCCTTTCAATCTGCCAGAAAACATTATCGTCCCCAAAGGAATCGGATGTCAGGGATAAATCCAGACGTTTGTAGTTCCAGCCATGTGTTTCGTTCTGCCATGGTATGGCACAGAACATATGGCTGGTATTTGCAACAACATCAACCGGACAACCGAGAAAATGCGACAGCAGCATAAATCCCTGGCTTCGATGCCGGCATACGCCCTTGCCTTCTTTGATGATAGTCAGGAGATTACTCAGCTGACAGCCAGCGTTGTCCGTTAAGGGAGCAACAGTAAACGCGCGGAAATAAGTGGTCAGCTCCCGGATTTTATATTCCAGTGTATGGGTTTCATCAAATACAAAGCCTAACACCGGATGATCATGCAGCTCATCATAAATCCGCTCCCTCACCGCTTCTGGCAAGAGTAACTGTGGGTTGACCTGATGAAGACGCCCCGTGTTTTTTAAATCAGTATAAAAAGGTTTTTTTCGCACCTCAAAAAACAGCTGTATTTCTTTTGGCTTTACCACAGCGGACGACCACGTGATAAAAACCTGCTGGGTGCGCTCATGGTAATGGCAGTCAATCAAATCCGGTTCTTCTGCATACAGACCGGCAAAATCCTCCTCACTTTCAAGCGGATACCAGCCAGGCAGAGGGCAAAAAACACCTGGGGCCAAAGAGCCTTTTATGTATATCAGGCTGTTGTTGTCCTGCGAAACCCGTTGCATCAGACGGTGCCGAATCTGATCATCCTGCTCCAGGATATGCTTTAAGGGATAAAACCGTCTCATGTCTTCGGTGGATGTCGAAAAAAAAAGCTTTCCCTGCGTATACATCACTCTGTTTTTAACAAAGATCCTGACGTGCCCGGGTATCTGTCCTTCATCTGGATACACATTGCACAGCATCGGATAAATATTGATGTTGTCCTCGACAAAAGCCGTGTCAGTATCTACCTGATATCCGACATCCTCGAATCGAGGCACGGGTAAATCCGATCGCTGGCTGCCACTATTCAGGCGTGCTCGAATGCAATAGAGAAGCCCCGCCAGGCCGGCCATCAGCCCGGCTCCGGCCGCACAAGCGAGGACAATATGCCATACGTCCAATGCACGGTAGGCATTGACGCCGGTCTGAGCAGTTGTGCTGGCAGTTGTGGTGCTCAGGGTTGATGTTGTCGTCGACGTTTCTGTCTGTGGTAACGTGGATGGTTCGTGGTTGTGGCTGTCGGCATGGTCATTCAGGAAATAATAGTAATCCAGCAATAAACCAAGCGTGAGCAGTAGCACGGCACTCAATGAGAAAGTAGCCAACAGGCGGTAAGTCAACGGGTCAACATGGCAGCGCGAAACCAGAGCAGCACTGGACGATGCGCTGAAGGAATGGTTGTTACTATCAGAAAAATACCTGATACAGTCAGGAGCAAGGTCATAGCTCAATATCCCGCGCAACATACTGGCATTGTCTGCACTTATCCTCAAATGCTCCAAAAGAACGAGATGCTCCTGATCATAGTTGATCTGCACTGACTTTGATGACTGAATGTCAAGAAAACGCAGTGCCCCCGCCCCTGTCAAATTTAAAATGAGAGGAACGCGCAGCTTTCGAATGGCCAGTGATTCAAGCTGGGAGCACGCGGAAAAATCCAGAGTCAGGGTTCCTTTTGGCGTGGTTTTGCCGACGTCATACAGGTTCAAAAATCTTAGTTTTGGTCCGATAAACCTGAATATAAAATCGTTTTCATCACTTGCAAATACAAGGTTTGCAATCGACAGATATGTTACCTGACTAAAACCCATGAAGTGTTCATTAATAAGGTTGAGCCGCCTGTAAAGCTGGTACTTCTCCTTCCAGTAGAGGGCATTACGGCAGTTCCCTGGACCTGGTTGCTCTCTGTAATGAACTACCTGGGCGTCTGTTCGCCGATGCCGAGGGCCCTTGTCAGGAGGATATTCGGCCTCACTCAAACCAGGAGCCGGCGGGATATTAAACGCATCGAGGTTCATATTGTCTGGCAGACTGAGCCGTTTCAGAGAGGTGGCGCTCGATAAATCAATTTCGAGAGTAGTATCGTCCGAGATGCGATTAATGCTCAGAGAAAAATTCTCCAGCGATCGCAGCAGATCATGCCGAGTCCTGCCCCTGGAAAGACAGCTATGGAATACGTTCACACGGCCAAGAGAAATCAATAATGACTTAGTCGTATCAAAATGCAGGCTCAGTGATCTCAGAGACGGATTGGATGCGATGTAGTCATTGAGCATGAGACTGCCGTGCCCCATCGACACGCCTTCCAGACGCAGATCCTCAAGCCCTGAAGGAAGCTTAATGGTGGCGTTGTGAGGCATAAAATTCAGAACTCCGCGTCTCTCTTCGCTCCAGAGGATGCTGCTGTTTTTCAATATGAACGTACGCAGGCTATGGAGTTCGCCAAGAAAGAGTTGTGTACCGTAAAATCCCTGCAACTCCAGAGTATGAACCTGCGCCCCGCTGGCAACGCTGAATCGACGCCAAATGATGTTTTTGGCAAGACGGATAACCAGCGTATTCAAGGAGGTTGATGCCGGCAGTTCAAACATCCGTTCCGGCATGAAATGCGACAAAGTCAGGTTCAGATTCCTGAGGTATTTTATGTTGTTCAATACCCATTGGGCATTAGCGTAACGTACTTCCAGGCGCTCAAGATTAGGAAACAGGTTTACAATCGTATTCAAGGCATCGCCAGACACAGGGTTTACTGTGATTGCCTGGATAGTCAAAGGGTCTGCACAGTCAGCCAGTTCATGGTACTGGCTGGGCTTAACATGAGTCAGATTCAGCGTGCCCTGCGCCGTATTTTTCAGGTGCTTCTGGATCGAAAAATTATTAACATAAAGATGTTGTGCTCTTGCCGTTATCTGCCTGTACGCTTCAAAATCGATAATCATCACATTATCCAGAGACAATCCTTCCGTGACGAGTGATTCGATGATACGTTGTGTGGCAACAAAAGGCTGAAACGGTTTATTGTCCCAGAACTCGGTGGGGTCAGTCAGCGGTCTGGCTTCACGAAAAGGCCCATTATTATCTGGCCAGAAATAAACATCAAAATTCGCAATGAGTGCCGCAAAAAACTCCAGTTCAAACAGCGATACCGGCCCACGCCCGAGTATAGGTTCGGAGACAATAATCTGTTTTTTTTTACTGCCGGAACTGTAGCAGACATGCTGCCAGATATGCTCATCACGTGCCAGCAAAAGCCATGAATCAAGATAGCCAGGACCGCTGCTGTCATGATAAATCTGAGGATCCAAAGCAGAGAGTTCCAAGCCTAATAGTGAATAAATATCCTGCTTCGTCAATGGCATTTTTACTTCCAGGCCTGTGAATTATTTTTGCAGCATGATAGTTTATCGAGCTCATTTAGTAAATTAGAAATTTTTTGTAACTACTCTGGTTCCCGAGTAGTTACAGTTTTTTCAAAATAATCTGACAGCCACAGCCTGCTATAATTACAGACAAAATTACGTCAAAAAGGCTCCACCATGGAAACTGCACAGGGATTATTGGTCAGTACCTCATCATTTGATGCAATTGAGCGCATCAACGCATTCCAGCATCAAATCCTGTCTGCCGGCGCACGTGCTGAAGAGATCCTTGCAGCGGCAGCTCAGCATCCAGACTGTCTGCTGATACAGACCTACGCCGGTGCGTTTTATCTGTTCGCTCAGGAAGATCAGGCCAGTCAGACAGCTCAGACTTATCTGCTTCAGGCTGAGAAAAATCTGCTTAAAGCCAACGAACGTGAAAAGCTAAGCTTCCAGGCCATAAACGCATGGTTCCGCAAGGATTTTGAATGCGCTGCGACTCTGTTTTCTGCAATTGCCATGCTCTACCCTCGCGATACACTGGCACTTAAACTGGCGGAATGGATGTTTTATTGCTGTGGACAGGCGTTTAACGCCCGCCGTTATCTGCATTTGTGCGAATCAGTTGCCCATGAAAATCAGGGTGATCCATGGTTTCTCTCCTGCTATTCGTTTGCCCTCGAGTTAAGCGGTAAATACAGCGAGGCAAAGGCCGTAGCAGAAAAGGCGATGAGCATTGAAACCGTGACACCATGGGCCCAACACAGCATGGCACATATTTATCTGATGACCGGTCAGCGTGAAAATGGCCTGCGCTTCATGCATCAGGTCAGACCATCCTGGAAAGACATCATGCCTTTGATGAGAGGCCACAATGCCTGGCACCTGGCTCTGTTTTATCTCGCCGGTCGCGATGAACAATCCGTACTGGACCTTTATCGAAGTGACGTATGGGGGAATATGCCCGATACGATTCTTGAGCAAGTGGACGCGATCTCTATGCTGTGGCGCATGGATTTGGCTGGATTAGCTCAGGATACCCTGTTTAAAGACGTTGCCGCACGTATCGCGCGTCATCCCATGGACTGCTTCACCGGATTTAACGCGGTTCATTTTATATACTGCCTTGCACGCGCCGGCGATGGGAGCACTCTGCAGCAAGCGCTAACGCACATTGAAGCCTTCGCCCTGTCTCTGACACCCGGTCAGTTCCGAAAACTATGGCTGGAGGTGATTATCCCGTTTTGTAACGCGCTGGTCGCTTTTGTGCATAAGGATTACGTGCATGCACATCAATTGTTACAGCCCATTATAGCCGATTGTTTTCAACTGGGCGGTAGCGACGCGCAGTGTGAGTTGTTCCTTCAGACGTATTTGATTTGCCTTATAGCCTGCAATAAACAGAAGGAAGCCCGGCTGTTTTTTGAGCGCCATTTATCTCATTATAAAAACAGCGAGCTGGAAAACTACTGGTTCAGCGCCAGGCATCACTGACAGGCGCACAGAAAGCACCCGGATTTATCTGTTTTAAGTGGGCAAACCAAACCGCGACCGTCAGGAGGCAGAAACTCTGGATACGCACGTTTCAAAGCTTCCTGACGGTCGAGATTCTGACAGACTGCCCGGAAATAAGGCTTGGAATGAAGATATTCCCGCCCTCTGTCTGTTTTACCCCTTGTGAGTTTTTATAAAATCCGCAAAGATGTGATATGCCTTGAACAAGCAAAGATTAAGATAGGGATATCATGTCGTTTACGAAAGTGCTTTTTTTAGCCGTGTTGCTGGGAATTGGTGTGTGTCATGCCGAGGAAACCGATCAATTCACCCTTCCCCCGGGCGAACTGGCAGATATTGGCCCGGCTGCGAGCAGCCGCCTCTACGATGTACTGGGAGCGCTGATTACAAAAACCAATACGGATATTCGTAACCTTCAGGCAGACTCCCGCCAAAGCCGCCATACAAAAGAACAACTGGCCCTGCGGCAAAAAGATGTTTATCTGGCCGATCAGCTATATCAGAAGACTGGTCCCGGGTTTCCACGCTGGATGCGCTGGAATCGTTTACCTGATTTCAGCCAGCCTAAGTACTATAAGGAATCGCGACCATGGAAAACCGTGTACTGGCTCGTTTTTTCTCAATCGCCACTGTTTGTTGTGGGTCTTGCTCCCACGGTTAATATGTACGGGTATTATTTTGGCACAGACAAACTCGGACATTTTTTTATGCAGGGTCATACCTATTATAAGATGTATCGCTACTGGCGGACACATGGTAAATCACCCCAGCAGGCGCACGATGCGATCGTATTCTATGGGCAGCTTCTCGAACAAAGCTATCTCGGCACACTGATAAACGGGGTGTATTCAAATGGTGATTTATCTGCCAATTATGCCGGCTGGAAATTTTATATGAACCTGGCTCACCCCGTAAAAATTGGCGATAAGACATTGGCCCCTATCCTGGTATTGAAAGATCATCAATGGCAGTTCTCGCCGCATATCAATCGGTACACGCTGCTCAGGCCGTATATTTCAGATCATCTAAATGAAGCATTTAACCCTTGCCGTTACAGCTTCATGCGCTGGCAAATCAAGCGGCAGGTAAAAAGCCGCTGCTCAGTCTGGATTGAACGGTACGGAATTACTCCAAAACTTATCGATGAAAAGCGCGATGAAACCCGCTTGTGGCATGGAGAAGAGTATGGACACTGGCTGCCCAAAAGTAACGAGATAAGCCTGAGCGCCTGTTTTTCCTGACATCAGGTCCGGGAAGAGCAGGCCTGCATATGTTCCTCAGAGTCACTGCTGTCGCCAAACAGACCATAGTCATCAGAGCTCTCTTCGCTGCTGATAATCTGCAGTTCAGGCTCAATACCGCTTTCAATACAGATTTCCAGTTCAGGCTCCCAGTCAGGAAGTAAAGGCAATGGTGCCGGCTCCTCAAGCAGCAGAGTATACATATTAGTCTTTATGTAATTTGATAAAAAATGATAGAGGGGCACGTCTGTTTCTTCGTAATCAGGGAAATGCTCTTGAAAAATAATACGACAGCAGCTACGCAGATCGCCCACTGAGCAGATTTCCGTGTATAACAGCGGATTGGTATAACAGGCATAAGCCAGACGGATATGAAGACTATAAGACAGTAATAGAAGCGGTAATACAATGGCTGATATGGAAGCCATAAAACCAGCGAAAGTCAGCAGATTCAGATAGGTCAGCAGCATTAGAGACCAAAAGCCTGGAACGGGCAGGAGTAAAAGAGACATAAAAAATACATACTGCCTCTGCTCAACCTGCTCATCATTGGTTCGGTATTTTTTGATTTTACCAGCTGGTCCGAGAAAAAGTTTACCAAACACACTTTTTTTCCGCAGATGATCCACGTGGAAGAAGCTCTTTGCTAACTCCACGGTTTTTGGCAAAAGGTGAGCGCGGAGATGCGGACCAGAACCTTTCAGTATTTCTTTAATTTTTAATAAATCAGCCTTAGTCAGACAGCCACTTTTAGCCATAAAATATCGAATTCGTACCAGCCTGGATAATTCTATGGGTTTTGCACAAAGCGCAGGGCTGACGACATGAAAAAGATGCCGGGAGCTAAGGGCAAGGCTGATACGATCGACCGGATTTGAGATAGTCTGAACAAGGTACAGCAGTAATTCATCCGGTAAATTTGAGAGATAGTCTGCACCTCGCTGGTCAGTGACGGGTCGCTGCGAAAAAAAACGATTCCCTTTACCAGATAATACTCTCGACGATGCTGCCAAAATTACCTCATTGCGTCAGTTTAAGGTTGCCAGTCTTTTCATGGCACTATACATAAACACTGCTGCGATTTTCAACCTTAAAATACCAGACTTACAGGATCATGCAGACGGGCTTACCTGGGTTCTGTTTTTTTACCCTTCACCTCGACAACCTTCAAATCATCGAGGAAACACTTTGTTTCACCACGCCAGGGAGCTGTCCATTCTTCGCAATGATAAAAAATAATCACGTGACTGTTGTTTTGCATGGCTGTTTCAGCCTGCTTTATCATGTCAGAATGAAATTGCCCGAGAGTAAAGTGAAACTCACGCCCGGTGGCGCCACTCGCATCTTCAAGCCCGCCGCGAATCAACTCACCCTCGTAGGTTCCCCAGAAACGACCTTCCTTGGCAATTTTGACGATAATACCTGATTTTTGCCCTGACTTGGTTGTCCAGCATCCGCTGAGAAACAAAGTGCTCAGGATAAGAAGCAGGTAGATCAATTTTTTACTCATGTCGATATTCCTTTTTGCTAAAACGTAGTTAAAGGTAATTATATACCAGATTATCTTTCTGGGCCCGGCAGAAAGATTTGCATCATGCGCACTCAGAGTTTCCGCTCCCTGACGGTCACGGTTCAGAATGGAGCCGGCAACATGCCCTTATAATAGACAAGCTGTCGCCCGGATGATATTATTTTCCGTTTGATTTTATAATATCTGATTGAGTATTTTGAGTGCCCCGGTTATTCTCGGCACCATATCCTGTATTCTGCCTTAAAACCAGTGTCATCATGTGGAAAAATAAATGACTAAAAAACTCTATATTAAAACGAATGGCTGCCAGATGAATGAGTACGACTCATCCAAAATGGCTGATGTTTTGCTGCAATCTCATGGCATGGAAAAAACTGATACGCTTGAAGATGCCGATGTTATCCTGCTGAACACCTGTTCCATCCGCGAAAAAGCTCAGGACAAGGTGTTTTCCCAGTTAGGGCAATGGCGGGAATATAAGAAAAAAAATCCACATGTGATTATTGGTGTTGGCGGCTGCGTTGCCAGCCAGGAAGGCGGTGATATCATCAAACGCGCGCCTTATGTCGATCTGGTATTTGGACCGCAGACCCTGCATCGCCTGCCCGCCATGCTTGAAGAGCGCATGACATCGAAAAAGCCGGTAGTCGATATCAGCTTCCCTGAAATCGAGAAATTCGATCACCTCCCCGCTCCGCGTGCCGAAGGCCCGGTTGCCTTTGTTTCCATTATGGAAGGCTGCAGCAAATACTGCAGTTACTGCGTTGTGCCCTACACTCGCGGTGAGGAAATCAGCCGTCCTTTTGACGACGTACTGGTTGAATGCTACAGACTGGCCAGCCAGGGAGTGCGCGAAATTAATCTTCTTGGGCAAAACGTAAATGATTACCGTGGTCGCATGGAAAACGGCGACACCGCAGATCTGGCTTTGCTCATTCATTATGTCGCCGCCATAGAAGGAATTGGTCGCATACGGTTCACGACGTCACATCCGCTGGCCTTTTCAGATAATCTGATCAACGCCTTTGCCGAAGTACCTGAACTTGCCAATCACCTGCACCTTCCGGTGCAAAGCGGATCAGACCGTATCCTGTCGCTGATGAAACGCGGTTATACCGGCCTGGAGTTTAAATCAAAAATCCGCAAACTGCTGAAGGTTCGCCCTGATATTCGCCTGTCCACAGACATTATCGTTGGCTTTCCTGGCGAAACGGATAAAGACTTTCAAGACACGATGGATATGGTTCATGAAATGGGCTTTGATACCTCGTTCAGCTTTATCTACAGCCCGCGTCCCGGAACTCCTGCGGCTAACTTGCCTGATGAAACGCCGATGGACGTTAAAAAACAGCGACTGCAGATTCTGCAGAATCGCCTGCTCACCAATGCAGCACGTTACAGCCAGGCACTGGTAGGCACCAGGCAGCGCATTCTGGTAACCGGCACATCCAAAAAAGACGCACAGCAGCTGGCAGGACGAACCGAATGTAATCGCGTTGTCAACTTCGAAGGTCCGGCTGAATTGATCGGAAAATTCATACTGGTTGACATCAGCGACGCGCAGCCCAACTCTCTGCGAGCGCGCCTTGTAGCCGATGCCTGCCCGGCATAACCCCGTATTGCGCCCGGGTTCGACCGGGCCTTTTTTTTGAGGATTCCGCTTGACTGACAATACCCCACTCGTCATCCCCGTGGATTTACACGGTTTACGCGTAGATGCCGTTTTAGCGCAATTGATACCCCGGTTTTCCCGTTCGCAGCTGACCGCCTGGCTCAAAGAGGGAAAGATCAGCGTTGATAATCGTATTCTAAAGCCAAAAGAAAAAGTATCTGCCGGTCAGATCATACAGGTCAGTGTTGATTTTGACGCGCTCGAGAACAAAGTTGAACACTGCGTT
Source organism: Legionella navarrensis (assembly GCF_052527415.1). Lineage (NCBI taxonomy): Bacteria > Pseudomonadati > Pseudomonadota > Gammaproteobacteria > Legionellales > Legionellaceae > Legionella > Legionella navarrensis. The sequence continues at coordinate 151,552 of NZ_JBNVZR010000004.1, forward strand.
GCTGAAAATATTCCCCTGGATATCATTTTCGAAGACGATCATGTGATGGTCATCAACAAACCCTCCGGGCTGGTCGTGCACCCGGGAGCCGGCAATGCTCAGCATACACTGGTCAACGCCTTGCTTTACCACGCGCCATCCCTCGGGCAGTTGCCCAGAGCCGGCATTGTTCATCGTCTTGATAAAGAAACAACAGGGCTGCTGGTTATTGCCAAAACGCTGCCCTCCCATACCAGCCTGATACGGCAAATGCAGGAGCGAAGCATCCAGCGTAATTACATCACCCTGGTTCAGGGACATTTGATCGTCGGCGGAGAGATCGAGACCTGCTATGGCCGTCATCCCCGCAACCGCCTGAAAATGGCCGTATGCCAACAAGGGCGCGAAGCCATAACCCACTATTCCATTCGCAGACAATATCAAACCTACACCCTGCTGGATGTAAAACTGCTAACCGGCAGAACCCATCAAATCCGTGTGCACATGGCGCACATTAACCACCCCGTAGTCGGTGATCCGCTATACGGTGGACGAACCCGCTTTCCCGAAAATGCCAGTGACGATCTGTTGCTTACTCTGCGCCAGTTCAAACGCCAGGCTCTGCATGCCAAAACACTGGCCTTCCATCATCCGGAAACTCATGATCTCTTGACATTTGAAGCGCCTTTACCGGATGATTTTCAACACCTTATTGACGCACTGGAACAACATCATGCCCTTTCTACATTCTGAATGGCCTGCCCCACCCTCTGTTCATGCCCTCAGCACCCGTCGTTACCCGGGTGCCAGCCTTCCGCCCTTTGACGGCAATAACCTTGCCCTTCATGTGAATGATAACCCTGAGCACGTTCAGACCAACCGTCAGGCACTGGTGGAATCTTTACAGCTGCCTGGTGAGCCCGAATGGCTGAATCAGACACACACCAACCTCTGTGTGCTGGTTGAGCAGGACAGTAACCGCAACGCCGATGCCGCGGTCACCCGGAAAGCTGACACCGTTCTGGCTATTATGACAGCGGACTGCCTGCCCATTGTGATTTGCAATGAACAGGGCAATGAAGTGGCCGCCATACACGCTGGCTGGCGCGGTCTGGCGAATGGCATTATCGAAAACACGCTCGCCATGATGGAAAGCCCGCGTGACGAACTGATGGCATGGATTGGCCCCGCCATCTGCGGCGCCTGTTACGAGGTAGGCGATGACGTGCGTGATGCCTATCTAAACGCCTGGGAGTTCTCTGATCCGTATTTTAAGGCACGTGATGGTAAGTGGCTTCTTGATTTACCGGGTATGGCAAAAAACGTGCTGCTGGAGCTGGGTCTTGGCGCTGTGTATCCGTCACTGGAGTGCACTTTTGAAAAGAAATCTGATTACTATTCATGGCGCCGTGACGTGCAAACAGGTAGAATAGCGACTCTTATCTGGTTCAACCCTACAAATCAGGATTAATCTATGCCTAACAGACTTCGAAAAATAATAACCGGTTTTGCCATGCTTTTTCTGGCAGGAATGGCCTGCGCACAAGACACACAGACCCTTGAAACTCTGGCACCAGTTTTAAAGCGAACAATGCCAGCCATTGTTAACGTGGCCGTGCAGGGCGTCATATTAGCCCCTGTTGATGATGATAACAGCGGAAATAACAGCGGCGACCAGCAACCGCCCGCTGAAAAACCCAAAAAATTCCAAAGCATGGGCTCCGGCGTCATCATCGACCCTAAAAACGGATTAATTTTAACCAATGATCACGTTGTTCGAAATGCCAACCTGATTACGATTACACTGAATGATGGCCGTCGATTAAAAGCCAAACTGATAGGCGGCGACAGCGAGACGGATGTGGCGGTATTAAAAATCGATGCCAACAATCTTAAAAGTCTGCCGATTGGCGATTCGGACAGTGCTCAGGTGGGTGATTTTGTTGTGGCCATTGGCAACCCCTTCGGCTTAAACAGTTTCGGCAACGGCCAGTCTGCCACGTTCGGTATTATCAGCGCCCTGAAACGCAGCGATCTGAACATCGAAGGCGTAGAAAACTTTATCCAGACCGACGCAGCCATTAACCCAGGTAACTCAGGCGGTGCCCTGATCAACACCAAAGGCGAGCTAATCGGAATAAACACGGCCATTATTTCACCTTACGGTGGAAACGTAGGCATAGGCTTTGCCATTCCCATTAACATGGCTAAAGACGTAGTGCAGCAGCTGGTTAAATTTGGCTCCATTCATCGCGGTCTGATGGGTATTTTTGTACAGCATTTAACACCTGAACTGGCTCAGGCCATGGGGTATCCAGAAGATTTTCAGGGTGCTCTGGTCGCTCAGGTCAACGAAGATTCACCTGCTGAGAAAGCCGGATTGAAAGCCGGTGATATCATCACGAAGATCAACAATACCAACATTACCCAGGCGACACAGGTTAAAATCACCATCAGCCTGCTGCGTGTTGGCAGCGATGCTAAAATTACCATCCAGCGCGACGGCAAGGAAATGACCCTGAATGCCGTGGTAACGGACATCAAGAAACACGAACAGCAACTGCAATCCGTCAACCCATTTCTGTATGGTCTTGCTCTGAAAAACTTTGAGCAGGAATCGCCCATGCATGGCAATGTGATTGGCGTTCAGGTAGTAGGTGCTTCTGAAAACAGCGCAGGCTGGAGAGCGGGTTTACGTCCTGGCGATATCATCGTTGGTGCCAACAAGCAGGAAGTGAAATCAGTCAAGTCGCTGCAGGCAATAGCGGCACAGCAAAAGCAACAACTGCTGGTTCAGGTATTACGCGGACCAGGCGCGCTGTATCTCTTGATTATCTAACAAGGCAGCATGATTCAGGATGGCAACGCTTGCCATCCTGAATATAAGAGAGGCAACATGACAAGCAGCCTGAAAAACAAAATTATCCTGATTACCGGAGCGTCAAGCGGTATTGGCGAGGCCTGCGCAAAGCGGCTTGCAGCGGATGGCGCACGTTTAATTCTCACGGCAAGACGGCTGGATCGCCTGAATGAACTGGCTGATGCGCTGAAAAAATCACATGGTACAGATTGTCTGACACGCTTGCTGGATGTGAGTGACAGGGAGGCTGTAGCACACACCATAGACGGCCTGCCTGCCGACTGGAACGCCATTGATGCGCTGATCAACAATGCCGGGCTGGCATTGTCTACCGATCCGCTGCAGCAGGGACGACCTGAGCAGTGGGATACGATGATTGACACCAACCTGAAAGGCCTGCTGTATGTATCTCGTCAGGTTCTGCCAGGCATGCTGGAACGGCATTCCGGTCATGTGGTTAATATTGGATCCGTCGCTGGTCAGGACTGCTATCCCAATGGCAATGTGTACTCCGCAACGAAACATGCCGTCAGAGCCATTACCAAATCCATGCGCATGGATCTGGCCGGGAAAAATATCCGGGTTACAGAGATTGCTCCCGGTGCAGTGGAAACCGAGTTCAGTAAAGTACGCTGGAGTGACGAAGAGCGGGCTAACGCGTTTTATCAGGATTTTAATCCTTTGCTGGCCGAAGACATCGCAGACGCCGTTCATTACTGCCTGACCCGCCCGCCCCATGTTGATATCGCTGAAATGACTATATTCCCCACCGATCAGGCGGCATGCAGCATGATAAACCGCTCTGGGCGCTCCTGAAAATCCTGTTGAGTGCTGACAGGGATACATGCTAACGTACTGTTTTTGGAAAGGATTATCCGGAGCAGCTATGTTAAAACGTACCTTGGTCAGCCTTCTTTTTTTATCATCCGCCAGCACCTTCGCTGATCCGGTTCAGGATTTAATCAACAGTCATTTGAAGAAATACGCGCAGCAGGAGCATTTTTCCGCCATTCAGGTTTCCGTTAAGGTTGGCGACAAGGTTACTCATTACACAGCCGGCACCCGTTCTCTTGATCCTGACAGTCCTCCCTTAACCTCGGATGATCTCTTCGACATTGGCAGTATCACCAAATCCTTTACATCGACGCTGGTTATCAAAGCAGACAGCGAAGGCAGACTGTCATTGAAAAAAACGGTTGGTGATTACCTGAAGCAATATCCTCACTGGGCAGGCCTGACCCTGGCGGGGCTGCTTGACATGAGTACCGGTATACCCAATTACTCCAATGCTCCCACCATCAATTATCTGTTCAGCAAAAACCTGACGCAATTCTGGAAGCCGCAGCAATTAGTTAATCTGGTTTACTCCCAGCAACACAACCCGCCCCTTATGGATGGTTATTTTTACAGTAATACCGGTTATATCCTGCTGGATATGATTCTCTGTGATATTTACAAGGAACCGTTTAAAAAACTGCTGACAGATAAAATTATTACGCCGCTGGGCTTAAAAAATACCTTCTATCCGGTTCCTGATTATCCAGAGTCCGTTTTGGCCCGCATGGCCCATGGCTATTCATGGAATGTGTATGACAACCCCGAGTTATTAGGGCAGGATGTGACGAAAAATAATCTCAGCTGGGCCGGTGCAGCGGGCGCAATCGTCGCAAACAGTGGTGATGTGCTGAGCTGGGTTGATGAGTTATTTGTTAAGGACCGGCTGTTAACCGCTGAAGAGAAAAAAACCATGCAAAGCATGATCTCACTGACAACAGGCAAGCCCATCAGGCAGACGGATAAAAGCGATCCCAAAGCCTTTGCTCTGGGTATCAGCCAGGGTTACGACGAGGTGATGGGAACGTATTGGTTTTATGAAGGCAAGACCCTGGGCTACCGGGCTGTCTATATGTACTCGCCAGCCAGTAACATCATCATTGTGACCCTGTACAACAGCGCGACAAACTCCGAAAACGATAAGGTGGGTGAGTTGATACAGAAAATTTATCAGCAGGTTAAAAAAGGTTAGGTTTTCGAGGCACCATCCCGGATTACGGCTACGCCTAATCCGGGCTACGATCCGTTACCCAAATTGTACCCCAAATTGTAGCCCGGATTAGGCGTAGCCGTAATCCGGGGCACTGTCCGATAATCAACCCTTGGCTGGAGTCATCTGCCCCTGAAGCTGCTTGATTTCCGCTTCAAGAGTTGTCTGCAGCTGCTTTAACTGTTCCTGCGACTGTTGATTCAGTTTTTGCATTTGCGCCTGCAGCGTCGTTTGAACCTGCTGGATTTGTTGCTGCAGTTGTGCACTCAAGGCACTCAATTGTTTTTGCTGGTTATCGTTCATTTGTTTCAGCTGTGCCTGAATCTGCGTATTCAAATCGACAATTTTCTGGCTGGTTGGATCCACGGGGGCAGTCGCAAATGCGCTCATGGCCAAAAGAGAACCGGCTATTAACTGTACTGTTTTTTTCATTATTTAGTCCCTTAAAATTATGAAGTGAATCAACTCTTACTGTAACCCGAAGCAAACACCTGATTCCAGTACCATATAAACATTCGACGACTGACAACACATGTCTAGAGCAAATAAATGCATTCTGTGGTTTTTTAGACCTTAATGATTTACAATCGCAAAAAATTCCTTCTGAGCGTGCTATGTACCATTACAGTGAAATTAAACTTATCCTTGATGCGTGGTTTGAAAAATCAGCCCGGCAAGAGCTTCAGGTATATGGTGACCAGTTAGACCCAGAGAGCGGCGAACCGGCTCTGTTTTTAAAAATTCGTCGGACAAATGCAGGTCTGTACCGGATTCAGTTCGCCGATGATCAGACGGGGAGATGGTCCCTTTTAAACGAAAAAAGCCTCAACCGCCACCATCTTTCCATTGCCCTCCTGTCAGACTCCATAAAAAAACACAATGAACGCTCAATAAGACGTAGACAAACAATTGGCTTGATTATAGGCAGTGTTGCTTTCGGTTTATATGTTGCAGCAATTGTGGCGTCGGCTGTGTTCAGCGGCGGCGTGACGCTTGGTCTGGGTGTTGCGCTTGGGATTGCTTTGGGTGCGGGTGCAACAGGCACCCTGCTCTCCTGGTTCGGATTTAAGGAAGCGAAAAAATGGCTGCATAAAAACCTTGAAACCGAAACCCTGCCCAAAGGCACCTACGAACACAAAGCGCATCCCAAAACCTGGCTGGAAATCATACTAACCCCCTTCTCCCTGCTCAACGCCGGATTAAAATGGCTGACCCGCACGTTTATTCTCGACAGTGTTATCAGCAAATTTATCCTCGGTAATGCGATTGCCGTGGTCGCTAACCGTGGTAACCCTCACTATCGCACCGAAGCTCAGGCGGTCACCAAAACACTGGCTACGCTGATTTTTCCGGCAGGCCTGCAATCGCCAAAAATTCACCGGGATGGCCGAATCTACCTTGGCCCCGTTCTCGGCAGACACCATCGTTTATTACGTGCCTTTCATTCTGAAAACGAAGGCTTTCAATTTAAGCCGTTCAAGGTTCGCGTGAAGCATGGTGTCGTTCTGGATGGCGTAGAAGCCAGCAATGGCGTAGACAGAGATGAAAATGCTCTGCATGTCCTCTATTTTAATGGCAACAGTGGCTGTTATGAAGAAAACAATCATGTCATTGCAGGCGATTTGAAAGCCTGGGCTGACGAAGGAAAAGCCGTTAAAGCGGTGCAGTTCAATTACCCCGGGATTTTGCGAAGCACAGGTCAGGTGACATTTGCACAGGATCTGATTGATGCCGGAATTGCTCAGGTTGAACGCCTGAATAAACAACAGGGTATTCCTTATCACAAAATAGGACTGCATGGCGTGTCCCTCGGCGGCAGTATCGCCAGCCATGTGGCATCGTATTATCATTCCCGCGGCATAGAGCTGGCAGGAACGTATCTGTCAAAAACCTTTTCGTCTACCACCAACGTTGCCGTGTCATATGTCCACAAACTGCCCTTTGTCGGCGGCATTCTGGGCTTTCTGCTGCGGCCCCTCATCGTGTTTGGGCTGTGGGGAACACGCTGGCAGCTGGACACGGCAGGACATTTCAGTAACTTACCCAGGGATAACAGAGACTACTCAGTGGTCAGGTCAGGGAAACTGATGCGCGCTCTTTACGCGCCAAAGGACGATCCCGTACTTGCGCACTATGCCTCTCTGCATGAGTCCTGGCATTTGCGTCTGCAGCGCTTTTTTCATAAACGTGGCTGGTTTTCTTATGATAAGTCTTCTTATGCACAGGTGAATCACGGTCATAAAATGTCGGTATTTGAAGATACCGACGATAACGATTTGCCTGTATTTTCTCCCAAAATCTGTGGTCACAGCAGTGAAGACCAGCCTGGTGTACGCCTGTATCACCGCCACACCGGGGAGCATCCTCATTTCGGCCAGGTTCTGTTTCCTCCTACAGGAAATGAACAGGAGAAAACAGAAAATGTGGTGCATCGCGGGATGGCATCGCGGCAGCGCATCCAGTTTTTCTTCAGCCAGAGACAGCCTGCTGTCAGGCACGAGGATCATGACGACAGTGATAATGAAGCCTCAGCGTCGTTAAGTTCAGCGTCAGCCATGGGCTGAACCCTCGGAATCGAAAAAAAGAATCCATACGCGCGGGATAATTCTTTTCCCGCGTAGGAAAAGCGACTCTTTGCGACAGGTTTCAGACCCGACATATAACGCTCAACCGCACGGGTGGCCTGATCCGCTACACAGCGAACGTCCTCAAACCCACCCAGGGGACAGGCTCCAACATACAAAGTTGCTGTATCTGGGTGCATCTGCCGGGCTTCAAGCCGTAATCTGTGGCTCCAGGGCAAGGTGGGCATATAATCTTCCCATATTTTTGTATGCACAATTTTAACCCGCTGCACACCATCCCGATTACGCAGCTCCTCTTTTAATAATCGGCGTTCGGCTGTTTTTTTATCAAGAGTAAATGCGTTATCACCCGGGGGTAGATTGATATAGGCGGTTGCCAGGCGACCACCATCGGGATCATGACGGTTATCCCGGGTGGTGATTAATGCCAGATGCCCCTCGCCCCCTTTTTCCAGCGCCTCTGGCACAAACTGATGCTCGGGAGGCAGTCCCGCCATTCGGCAGACGGCAACCGGGTAACGATAATAAGACACGGCATCGACACAGGCCTGCTCAACATCGGTCAAACGCATGCCAAGGCGCGACCACTGCATTGGCGGAATCGCCAGCACGAGAGCGTCAGCCTCCACAAGACAGGACTCTTCGCCCAGACAGTAAGTCACGTTAACCCCTTCTGATGAGCGCTCGATATGCTGTATTCTGGCTGAGTAAACAATACGAAAATCTTCGGCGATGCGCTCCATCAAATGCTGGAATCCACCACGGATACCAATCAGGGCGGATTTCCCCAGAACAGGCCCGGCAGCCATGGCGGGTAAGGTACCAAGGCCCATGTATTCCATCACGCAATACGCCGGAATATCTTCCATTGCCCCATAACCAAAACCAGAAACAAGCGGCCTGACGAGGTCACAGATCAGCTCCATGCCGTTCTGACTGGCGTATTCGGTGAACGGCGTTTCGAACTGTTCCGGCAAAGGCTGTTGATTATTCCTCGCCTGATGATAAGACCGGACGGCAGAGGTAAACCGACTCCATTGCAACGTCAGTCGCGCGGTAAATGTCAGTTTTTCTGGCCAGGATAACGCGTCCATGTGCTGAAACATCGGAATGGTTCCTCTGGCGGTGGACAGCGACTCCTCAAAAGCGAGCCCTTTCTCATGAACTGCGTCCAGCACCACACCATAATTAGGTGCCAGCAAGGCAGCGCCCAGTTCGGTTTTTATCAATGGCATATCCGGATCACTCCAGGTATGACATTTACCGCCGGCATGCGCTTCCCGCTCCAGGATCAAACAATCTATCCCTTGCTTTTTCAGAGCCCTCGCAGCAAACAGACCCGCTGCTCCTGCGCCAATAATAACCACTTTTTTTCGTCCTGAAATCATCATGTTACTCATGTTAATCGGGGTGAAGACAGCCTATAATGGACGAATGCAAATGTATAATATAAATACAATATTAGTGTGATAGGAGAAATTTATGCTTCCCTCTCCCGCCGAGCTGACTTATTTTTATGAGGTGGCTGGCTGCCTGAATCTCTCTCGTGCGTCTGAGCGTCTGGGCGTCAGCCAGCCCTCTATCAGCCTTGCCATTAAGCGTCTCGAGCAGACGATGAACACCCAGCTGTTCGTGCGTCATAAACACGGGGTTACCCTGACCCAGGCCGGGGAGCATTTGCTAAGTCAGGTTGATCCCTTACTGCAGCACTGGAACAATACCCTGCGCAGCGCAAGGGCAAGTCATGAGGAAGTGCAGGGAACGGTCACCATAGGCTGCCGTTCGGCAGCAGCACAGTATCTGATACCGCTGTTCATGCGGATTCTGGAGAGGCATCCGCAGCTGAAACTTGACTTTAAATTTCAAAGCTCACTGAAAACAAGTGAGCGGGTCATCAACTCGATTATCGATGTAGGTGTGGTAAACAACCCCATACCGCATCACGATTTGATCATTCATCCAGCCGGCAACACGCAGATGAGTTTTTGGGTTGGTGAAGGAGAAAGGGACATTCAGCGCATTGATTCAGGTAAAGCGATTATCCTGTGCGAACCCAATATGCCGCAGGCTCAAGGCCTGTTACGCCGACTCAAAAAAACCGGCGTGCCTGTTGCCCGGGTTGTTACGGCCAATAATCTGGATGTACTCGCCAACATGGCCGCAGCAGGGTGCGGTATCGCTATCCTCCCTTCGTGTTTTGCGCAATCGTTGTATGAGAACAGACTCAAACCGGTCTTAGACCTGCCATCCTGCGAATACGAAGTTTGTCTGATTTATCGCTATGAAAGTAAAAATGTACGCGCCATAAGCACGGTTGTTTCCATGTTTAAGGAATTTACGACCGAGATATAAACACCCACCGCAGACGGGTGGGTGTTGGAATAATCAATATGGTTTAACGATTACTCGAGTGCCGACTCTGAAAAAATTACGTTGCAGCCATTGAGCATCGGAAGGTACTACACGGATACAGCCATGGCTGGCATTGTAGTTAGGTACTTCGTACGAACCATGCACAGCATAGTATTTACTGAAGAAACTACAATACGGCATCGGTGAGCCACCTCGCCCTACAGGGAAACGAGACGAACGACAACCGGCACCACGCATGGATTGGATGGTGTAGGAACCACTGGGTGTGCGGCAGGAACGGCCAATGTCCGGACAGTAAGAGCGCCCACCTGAAGCCCGTCCGCTCTTGACAACACGGCCGTTGTTGTCAATCGCTACGTAGCTGTGTGTTTTGGGATTAAAAATAAAGGTATTGGCATAGCTCATAATGGGCATGCAAAAAATCAGCCCCGAAAAAATCCCTGCTATACAGCGTTTCAAGTTGATTATTGACATATCAGTTCCATTTGATTGTTTGCTCCTTGTCTAGTATAGAACATGAAATGACTGTTTTTGAATCATTAAGAATTATTTTTAACAATATACTATGCTCGGGGCAGAACAATGATGGGTCTTTAAAAAAACTTTTTGATCACCTATAATACAGCGAATAAATTTCAGGAGCTTGTCCATGGCAGCCACCAGCAGTGACGTCTTTTCTTCTCTGACGAACGATATGAAGTCTGGCAAAAGGCAAATGGATACACCCACGCTGCGAAGACTCTACGACAATATATTTGACCGAGCGATTAGCCAGCCTCAACCTGGCAGCTCATCCAGCCCATCACAAAAAAATTCAAATTGTATTTTTGTCGATGTGGATGGAACCCTGCTGCATGGCAACCAGTCTCTGGTAAACCATTCCCTGATTCAACAACTGCAGGCCATCAGGCAGGCAGATCCCGCCGTAAAAATCTATATATTCTCCAGCATGGATCTGCTTAGACTGGCCAATCAGACTGATCGCGTTGCTCTATTTGCCCTGCTGAACGAAAGGAAGCTCATTGACGGTGTTTTAACCAGTGCCGATGTAAACTACCAGAACAACGAAGGCCGCTACAAGGCTGGAAGTTATTATCAGGAAGTCTATTTACCCCTCACACATATTCTCTTTAATGATACGCATACATTAAAAAACGTCCGTGCGGAGGAATTCAAAATTCTGCTCGAAGATGCTTTGCACAGGCAGCCGGGAACGGTTATCCGGGGTGCTATCGAATGCATCCTGCAGACATGGGATGACAGCGCTGCCGTACTGATTTTAATTGACAGACTGATTCATGAAGCAGCGCGATTGTCTACTCAGGAGAAATACAGCTCGAAAACGAATATCGATGATGGGGACAAAGGGTTACTAATGGATCTGTTTCTGGAAGATAACCCTGCTATCAGACAGGCATGCCTGATTGATGATGCCCAGGACTTTCTCGCCTCCTTCATTAGAGTCTGCAACCATCATTGCATTCCGTTCATCGTGCATAACGCCCGGAATTACGACAACATGCTCAGCAGTCTCAATACCATTCCCCAGACGATGCTGACGCCCATGGTCCATCAGCTGATGAAGCGGGAATACCAGGCGTTTGCCACCCTGTATACAGCCATAGAAAAAAATGACAGACCGGGTTACGAACTGGCCGTGACAAAACTACTGGATTTATACACACTGGTTCACTCTCTGAACGCTAATAATCAACTGGCCATGCTGGAAAGCCCCTGCAGCGAAGCAGACCTGCAAACCCTCCGTCAAATCGAAGAAAATCTAAAGATTCTGCAAAATCAGCTACTGTCTTCCCGTACCTATCCTTCTGTCACTCGCCGCCGAAACAATCTGCGCCTGCGAAGTGACATCGAAAACGATCTCAAAAGCCAGCAAGACGCATTGATAAGCCTTGCCAGCTATGGCAATCCGATTGCACTCTTCTGGCTGGCACACTGCCTGTCCAATCCCGATGCCCCAGTGTTCAAAAAGGACAGTCAGGAAGAGATTCCTCACGATCTGGTGACGGCCAGCCATTTTGCTCACGCAGCGCGGTTCTGTCTGGATAAACTATCACCTGATAGCCTGCGTTTTGAATGGAAATATCGACTGGACAGACTGATTAAGAAGATAGACCAGCAGGCGCATGAAGCCGGCATCGACCTTAATACTTACAGTCCGGTGAAACAGCCGGGCTGGACTATTGCAGGCATGAGCCCCTTATCCTTCCGACAGTATTTACAATGCCGTGAGCAGGCAGCCACTGACGTTGAACCCGTGTTGGCAGACACCCCACTGGTAAATCATCATGGGCAGCGTCCCTGCGCCCTGCTGGATTTCGACGGCACGTTAAAATTTGGCCAGGCCAATGAGCTTAACTTTAACGACGCCTTGCTCGATGCCCTGTGGGAAAAAGGGATTCGTGATGTTTATATTTTATCTAACTTTGAGCTGAATTATCGAAATGTTCTGGATCGCGAAGCAGGAATCCGTCACCTGCAAGACCGTGGGTTTACCGTTCATGGCGTCATTACGCCTGCCGATTTGGTCTGGACTAAAAAAGATCTGGCACTTAGCTATGTTGAAGCTGAAAATCAATTCATGGAAGAACAGTTTGCCCAAAGAACCAATACCGGAGCTTCCCCTGAACTGATAACTACCGACGCTTTCCGGGATTTATTAAACATAGAAGGCGTCGAACCCGGCATCGCGTTCAGGGAATTTTCCCGGCAAATCAGAGCGATAGCTGCCCCATACGAGGCCAGACTACTGATTCACTGCAGCGAAGACGAACTCCAGGCAATCAACGGGGTTCCTGCATCTGGGCGATATTATTTAACGCCTGATGATATTTATTATCAGGGACCCGACGACATACAGCCCGTCCAGATTGATCTTCTTCAAAAAACAAAAAACATACTGCGCCAGCAGTTTCCGAATACAGTTGAGCTCACGGCAGATATGCACCTGCAGATTTTTCACATAAGTGATCATATCCCTGAATCACCGGCATTGACCAACATCAGCCGGGAAGGAAATCAACTTGCCGCAGTTGAGGGATCCATCGAGAAAAACCTTGGTTTCAAAAATAAAGGCGCACTGTATCACCTTCTTTTGCTCCGGTTGCCTGAATGGGTTAGTCGCTTCGTCTTTGTTGATGATGCGGACAGAATGCTCAAAGGCGTTCAGAAGGCACACGATCGTTTTTCCTCTCCCCTGAAACCCCATCTACATTGTATTCACAGTCGCCTGCAATATTCAGCTGTTCCCAACAATGTCGCAGTCGAACCATTCCAGATGATTCCGGCCGAGGCAAAGAGAGACGACATCGAACTGGCCTTGTCTTTGGATTATTATCGAACAGCACTCGCGACCTTCACAAACGCGCAAGGTAATGCCGATGAAGACAGACAGGCCTTGCTTCAAGCGAAACAGGATGAAAAGCGATATCTGGAAATTTATTCGCCACTGGTTCGCCACATCGACGCCCTTCTTCATCCCGACAACCTAACGCAGTATTCACCCATGATTTTGGCCTATGTCGAAGCCATAAAAAGGGAGCTGCCAGTCTATCCTGAACGCACAACGCTTGATAATCTTTTGAATTATCGCGATGCGTTTATTTATTCGCAGACTGTTTTTCCAACAAACCCCGGCGGCGCAGAGCTGTTGGAAAAGGCATTAAAACAAGTGGAAACCAGACGCTCTGGTCTGCTTGGTTTTTTTGGTAACCTGGGTGCCAAACCCTGCGATCCGGTCGAAGTAACCCTTGCCAGCATCAAGGCAGCCTCATCGCAGCAACTGGAGCGACTGGCAAATCTGGCCTTGAAGGGTGGAAATCCCCTGTTCCCACATCCATCCTTACACACAGCTTATGAATGCCTGTTCCTGGCATTCATGAAAGCGGACGAGCTTATCAACATTGAGTATAGAGAAAGGCTGTTACGTTTTATCGATGAATTTAACTTCAACACCATCATCAGTAAGCGCAACGAAAACCGCAGCCCCGTCTGCGACGTCATCAGCACCCTGCTGAACAATATCGAAGCAACCTTTGTTCTCGGCTGCCCAAAACACGCCCCCGCGATCCAGCAATACCTCGGACGCAGCCTGCCAATCTACCAATACGCCATCAGCAACTGCACCGAAAATGAAGACTACAAAAAACGAATGTCAGACAAACTGACAAGCTTCAACACCCCAATCCCCCAGGAATCCCCAATTTCAATCCCCGCCACCTCCTCCCCTGAAAATTCAGGCTTGTAACCTTGTTAAATAATGCGTATATTTTGCCCCAAAAAATTCATAAATTAAAATTTTTTAATCTAACATACTGGACACAAGATGACTCAAACAGGCAATACGCTGGCTCACCAGGCAAGTACATATATCAAGCAACGCTTACCGTCGTTTAAACCAACCATAGGCATCGTACTCGGCTCCGGTCTGGGAGGTTTTGCTGAGCTGCTGGAAAATCCTCTGGTCATCAGTTACGACGATTTGCCAGGCTTCCCACATATGACAGTACAGGGACATCGTGGCAACCTGATTCTTGGTTATCTTGGCGGTGTTCCCGTAATCTGTCTGCAAGGCCGCGCGCACGTTTACGAAGGTGCCAGCCATGAGCTGGTTAAAACCTACGTTCGAACCCTGCGCCTGCTTGGTTGTGAATATTTTCTGGCAACCAATGCGTCTGGTTCGCTGCGTGAAGAAGTCGGCCCGGGTGAGTTGATGATGATAACCGATCACATCAATATGCAAGGCAGTAATCCTCTGATTGGCCCCAATGACGACGAATTTGGTCCGCGCTTTGTCCCTCTCGACAACGCTTACGATAAAAGCCTGCGTAAAGCGCTTCTGAAAGCCGCTCATCAGGAAAATATCTCTCTGCATCAGGGGGTTTACCTTGCCGTTTCTGGCCCCAACTACGAAACAGCCGCTGAAATTAATGCGTTTCGTATGTGGGGTGCCGATGCTGTCGGCATGTCAACTGTCCCGGAAGTTCTGGTAGCAAATCATTGCGGGATGAAGGTTGCCGTCATCGCCACCATCACCAATTACGCAACCGGACTGGCCAGCACCAGCCACAGTCATGATTCGGTTGTTGAAACAGCCGGTCTGGCCGCGACAAGACTCAGCCAGCTGGTCAAAGCCTTTGTATTGGAACTGAAATGAAGCTCGACGCAGACTACGGGACGCTGCTTGATCAGATGAAGCCCCGGCTCTGGTCTGCCAGGCAGATCATATCCCTGATGGATTTGACTCTGCTTGACGAGTCTGCCAGCGAGTCTGCGTTAACCGGCCTGCTCGATAAGAGCAGGCAGTATCCGGTGGCTGCCATCTGTGTGTATCCACAGCACCTTCCATATTTTCCAGCCAATCAAGGGTACCGACGGGCTACCGTAGTAAACTTTCCCGGTGGCAATCAGGATATCAGTACAGTTCTCCACGCTATCGAACGCATTATTGAAAGTAAGCAGGCGGAAGAAATTGACTACGTGTTTCCATGGTCGCTCTGGCTGCAAGGCAGACAACCTGAAGCAATCGAGCATTGTCGTGCTGCATATATGATGGCACAACAGGGCAATATGCTGTTTAAAGTCATTATGGAGACCGGTGCATTTCCTTCAGCCGACTCCGTGTATGAGTTAAGCCGTGAGCTGATTCAGATTGGCTGTGATTTCCTGAAAACCTCAACCGGTAAGATAGCTACAGGTGCTACGCCCCTGGCAGCCTATAGTATGCTGCGGGCAATTCAGGATGAAGGATCCCGTCATTGCGGGATCAAATTATCCGGAGGAATCCGCACCGCAGAGCAGGCGCATCTTTATATGAATATGGCGTGTGAAGTTCTACGGCAAGAACCTGACAAAAGCTGGTTTCGACTGGGTGCCAGCACCCTTCTTGATGAATTGGTAACAGATCCTGACAATCAGCCAGGTTAATTAATCCAAAAATCAAGATACATTTTTTAAACAAGACGATAGGGATGAACGTCTTGCGTATTGTCACGGGTTATTCAGGGATGCCAACAAAGGAAATGGAGCAGACATGGGCGAAACAATTGCGGAACTTCTGACGGACGCGGTAAGCTTTGTCATCTGGCAGGCCATTAAACGCTGGTGGCACTAAAGTTCCAAGAGCAAAACCATCCTGACGGGCGATGCAAAGTACTGCGACAGCACGGAAGTATACGATGATCCAAAACGTACACCGACCCAGGTTAAAACGGGTGAATTGCCGGGACAGGTGATTCCAGGACAACTGAAAATACATCAAATCCAAAACAGGACAAAACTGCTGAAGTGCGGGAGCGGATTATTTCCATGTGCAAATCGCCCAGGGCGTTGTCAGAGTATTTAAAGACTATGGGTGTAACTGGCCGAAAATTAGCGGCTATTATTAAGCTTGAAGTAAACTCGTTATCTGCTACCTCAAGCTATGCTGCTTCGAGTATCCCAGAGGGCAAGCGCATCTAAATTCTGAGTACGAAAACAGTCTTACTTGCCTGCGTGCTGTGCTTTATGCACAGCACCCAGATGTACTTGAATCGAGTGCCGCAGCTGAAGATGCTCTGCACATACGACTCCAATTCAGGCCGAATTGAACCAATAAAAATCAAAATATTTCTAATATACCGTAGGTTGGGCCTTGGCCCAACATGGAGCTGGCACCCAGGCTAATTGTTGGGCCGAGGCCCAACCTACTGATAAAATCATAGACTGGACCCCGGCCCAGAATGTTTCTCATATACCGTAGGTTGGGCCTTGGCCCAACATGGAGCTGGCACTCAGGCTAATTGTTGGGCCGAGGCCCAACCTACTTATAAAATCATAGACTGGACCCCGGCCCAGAATGTTTCTCATATACCGTAGGTTGGGCCTTGGCCCAACATGGAGCTGGCACTCAGGTCAATTGTTGGGCCTTGGCCCAGTCTGTCTAAAACAGATCTTCCTGCTTCAGTCCCACACGCTCCAGCAGGCCGCGCAGTGTTTTGAGTGCTTCAACCTGGATCTGGCGGACGCGCTCGCGCGTCAGGTCAATTTCCTTGCCCACGTCCTCGAGGGTGGCACGCTCAAACCCGCGTAAACCAAAGCGTCTGGCAATAACCTGCTGCTGGTTTTCTGTCAGTTTGTCCAGAAGAGATTCGATCTGATTGCACAAATCCTCGTCCGTCAGCAATTCGGCTGGATTCATGCTGTTCTCGTCGGCGATGGTATCGAGCAGAGATTTGTTTTCGTCATAACCTACAGGCGTATCAATAGACGCCACTTTGTCGTTCAGCCCGAGCAGCTTACGTACGTCTTCCAATGGCTTGTCCAGCATGTCAGCTATTTCTTCCGGTGATGGCTCATGATCCAGTTTTTGAGTCAGATGTCTGGCTGCACGCAAATAAACATTTAATTCTTTCACAACATGAATGGGCAGACGAATGGTTCGCGTCTGATTCATGATGGCGCGTTCGATGGTTTGCCTGATCCACCAGGTGGCATAGGTTGAGAAGCGGAACCCTCTGTCCGGATCAAATTTCTCGACGGATTTCATCAGGCCGAGATTGCCCTCTTCAATCAAATCAAGCAGGGGCAGGCCTCTGTTGAGGTATCTGCGCGAAATTTTTACTACGAGACGAAGATTGGACTCAATCATTTTCCTGCGCGCAGCCGCATCGCCTTTTAAGGCCAGCCTCGCGTAATGAACCTCCTCCTGCGCAGAAAGCAAAGGTGAAAATCCGATTTCACCGAGATACAGTTGTGTGGCGTCCATAACTTTTGCGCCCTGCCTGCCTCGCTGATACGTTGGAAAAGCCTCTTCATCACTAAAGTCAGGCTCGTCATCGGCATCAATCCCTGCGTCCAGGGCCATATCTACATCCGCTGCGTCATCTTCGAGCGGCAACACGTCTTCCTCGGGCTCTTCCCAATCACTGCCTGACATCACTGGTTTGTTAGCTAACTCGTCGTCTGTCTGCATGATTTCACCTTTCGTGTTCAAAGCATATTATTTAGGTAAATAATCCGCCGGATTGACCGGCTGCCCGGCTTTTCTAATCTCAAAATGAACGCCCCAGAACTTTCTGTCCATAACGCCCATATCGGCAATAATCTGACCCGCCTTAACAGCCTGCCCCTCTTTTACCCGATTGACGGAGTTGTTGCCATAAGCCGTTAGAAATTGTCCATTATGTTTTATTATAATCAAATTTCCATAACCACTGAGACCATTTCCAGCATAAGCGACCACACCCGCAGCCGAAGCATAAACCTTATTACCTTTCTTACCAGCAATATCCATGCCTTTTTTTCCCTGCTGGGGAACAAATCCAGAAACAACCCGTCCTCTGGCTGGCCATTGCCATGATCCCTTTGAACGGTAAAACGGTGTGAACCGGGCTCTCGGTACAGGTGCCGTATGGGCTGAAGGCCGGGTTCGACTGTTTGTACGCGGCTTGCTGACTGGGGTGTAATAACGTGCACGAGCCCGTGGCGGGATGCGGATTATTTGTCCCACTCGTAGTGCATAGGGACTGCGCAGGTGATTCCAGGCGGCAAGTTGCCGGAAATCCTTGTCATAACGGAAGGCAATGGCAAACAGCGTCTCTCCGCGCTGCACTCGATGCACGGATTGATGATTGCTCACAGGATGCCATTTCAACTCGACCACCGGTGCCGGCGTGTTGCGCCCGCCGCAGGCCGTAATCGACAGAATCAACACACATAGACAGATAAAACGCATCATCCATTTCCCTGAAAAAACACCGGATCAATGTCCTTGACCCAAGTGGAAAGTTGATCAAAAACCTTGTAGTGAGTCATATCAAGATTCAATGGTGTAATGGAAACACAACCACGGCTGATGGCAAAAAAATCGGTGCCGGGTCCGGCATCGGCTTCCTGGCCTGGTGGACCAATCCAGTAAATAGGCCGGCCACGTGGATCGTGATCCTTAATGGTAGGTTCGGCACTGTGGCGTGTTCCGAGGCGCGTGACTTCCATGCCTTTTATCTGTTCAAAGGGAACATCGGGAATATTAACATTCAGAATGGTCTGCAAGGGCAGCAGGTTGGCACGCAGTTTCAGAACCAGCTGTCGCGCAATGATGGCGCCGGTTTCGTAATGGTTGATTTTATTTTCACCAACCATGGACAAGGCTATCGACGGCAACCCGAGGTGACGCCCCTCCATGGCGGCAGCCACCGTGCCGGAATAAAGAATGTCATCCCCCAGATTAGCCCCGTGATTAATGCCGGAAACCACCATGTCGAAGCCTGGCTCCAAAAAACCAGTCAAGGCGAGATGGACGCAGTCCGTTGGCGTACCTTCAACGGCATAGTGTCCAGCGTCCATTTGCCTGATACTCAAAGGACTTGTCAGCGTCAGGGAGTTGCTGGCGCCGCTGCGGTTTCTGTCTGGTGCAACGACCGTTACATCGGCAATTTTTTCCAGTTCTCTGGCAAGTGCCTGGATGCCTGGCGCCATTACGCCATCATCATTACTAACCAATATTTTCATTGTTTTAGCTCGTTGGTGAGGTTAACCATTTAATGACAGCCAGTCGTTGCTGTAATTCCTGTTGCGTAGATTTCAGCAGGTCGGGATTTGGCGCTGTTTTTGCCTGTTCTTCGCTCAGCGTGGTTTGCAGAGCAATGATTTTTTTGCCAAATGCCTGAGGGCTAAGCTGTAACTCCAGGGCGAGCTGATTCAGACTTCTCGCGGCCGAAGCAAGCTGCGTGCAGCTGATACCGGTGGGCTGTTGTGCCGGGCAGTTTTTTATGGCTTGCTGTAACTGATCTGGATGGGTACGGTAATACTGTTCATCATGAGGGGTACAGGATACCAGCCCCAGGATAAACAGCCCCGAAAGAAAATACTTAATCATCACCTGCCTCGTGGTGTTGGAAATAAACCCGGAGATAGTATCATTGTCGGGGAGAGAGTGCTATCAGCAGATCAGAAGCGTTTGTGCAGGCCGGGCCTTGCGGATTGGACCCGGCCCGGCCTATGGCAATTTAACGAGCACTTCTTCGCGCGGGTCGTGCTGACGCCTGTTCTGGGCGTCGAGGTCTGGGCGCGTTATGACGCCGGTGCGTGTTGCTGGTGCTGCTGGTAACAGGAACATGGTGGCTGGGTTCAAAATCGTCAACTTCCTCTCGTTTGATACGATTTTTAATCAGTCGCTCAATATCCTGCAACTGTTTTGCTTCGTCAGCGCATACCAGAGAGATGGCTTTGCCTGCGGCTCCGGCGCGCGCTGTCCGTCCAATACGATGCACGTAATCCTCCGGCACATTCGGCAGGTCAAAATTAACGACGAGTGGTAATTGATCAATATCAATTCCACGTGCTGCAATATCTGTTGCAACCAGAATCTGAATTTTTCCTGATTTAAAGTCAGCCAGTGCCTTGGTGCGTTGCGCCTGACTTTTGTTGCCGTGAATAGCCATGGCATCAATTTTATCCTGCAGCAGCAGCTTCACCAATTTATTGGCTCCGTGCTTGGTGCGTGCAAAAACCAGAGCCTGATGCCAGCTTTTTTCACGAATCAAGTGACTCAGCAGTGCCGCCTTTCGCGACTTATCGACTGGATGAACCAGTTGATCAACTTTCACAGCCGTGGTGTTACGAGGTGCTACATCCACTTCAACGGGATTAACCAGCAGCTCTTTTGCCAGCTTGCGGATTTCATCTGAAAATGTGGCCGAAAACAGCAGGTTCTGGCGATTTTTAGGCAGTTTGGCGAGAATTCTTTTAATATCGTGAATAAAACCCATGTCCAGCATACGATCGGCCTCGTCAAGAACCAGCATGCTGATCTGGTCAAGGCGAATGGCGTTCTGCTGAAACAAGTCCATTAAACGCCCCGGTGTAGCCACTAGAATTTCCACGCCAGAACGCAGAGCCATCATTTGAGGATTTATTTTTACACCGCCAAAAACAACGGTAGAACGTATGGGAAGGTATTTACTGTACTGAACGATGCTTTCCTGAATCTGGGCCGCCAGTTCACGGGTTGGTGTCAGGATTAAGACATGGGCGCTGTTATTTTTTGCCCGCTCCCTGCCGGTCAGTCTGTGTAAGATGGGCAAGGTAAATCCGGCTGTTTTTCCGGTTCCTGTCTGGGCTGAGGCCAGCAGATCATTCCCGCGCAACACCACTGGAATGGCTTTTTCCTGGATGGGGGTCGGATGTTGATAGCCTTGCTCGCTCACGGCTTTTACAATGGGTTCGCCCAGACCTAGATCTGAAAACGTGATCGTCATAATAGATTCCTTAAAAGTGCATCCGAGCCCCGATAGCTACAAGAACTAACTCAAATTGGAATAATATGAGCGAAGCGCGAACAAAAGAGCGTCATTGTATCATAGTTTTGCACAGCTTTCATTGAAAAAACAGCTTATATTTGCTATCCTGGAGCATGCTTTTCCCGACTCTGAGTTATTCATGCTGGATTTCAATATTATTCGTGACCCACAAAGTGGTGAACTGTACGTGGAAACATCCATTACAGGCAAACCCCTGCTTACCCTGCCTCAGCTGAATAAAAGCACGGCCTTTACGCAGGAGGAACGCCTGGCCTTTGGTTTGCTGGGCAAGCTGCCACATCGTGTTGAAACGCTGGAAGAGCAGGTGCAGCGTGCCTATCTGCAATACGCCAGCTATAAAACCCGTATACAGCAGAACATTTATCTTAATAACCTGCATGATAAAAACCAGATCCTGTTTTACAAGCTGCTGAGCTGCCATCTCGCGGAAATGCTGCCCACCATATATACACCAATTGTAGGCACTGCCGTCAAACGATTCAGTCACGAATACCGCCAGCCACGTGGACTATACATTGCCCATACTGATATCGAACACATCGAAGCCATCGTGATGAATCGTTCCAACCCGGATATCGATGTGATCGTGGTCACCGATGGTGAAGGGGTTCTGGGCATTGGAGATCAGGGTATTGGCGGCATGGATATTCCGGTGGCCAAGCTGATGGTATACAGCCTCTGTGGCGGCATTGATCCATCGCGCACGCTGCCTGTGTTTCTGGACGTCGGCACCAACAACACCGAGCTGCTCGCGGATCCATTGTACCTGGGTTGCCGTCATCCCCGGATTGAAACCGCGAAATACGATAAATTTATCGATGTGTTTGTCAACGCCATCCGCCGCCATTTCCCTCACGCTTTTTTGCACTGGGAAGATTTTGGCCGCGAAAACGCCAGGCGCCTGCTGGATAAATACGAAGATCAGCTGTGCACATTTAACGATGACATTCAGGGTACAGGAGCTGTTACGCTTGCTGCGATACTGGCGGCCTGTAAAAAGACGGGAAGACCGCTGCCCGAGCAGCGAATCCTTGTATTTGGCGCCGGTTCTGCCGGCACGGGCATCAGCGATCAGCTGCTCGATGCCATGATGCGCCTTGGTTTAAGCAAAGAGGAGGCCTTGCAGCGTTTCTGGCTGATAGACCGGCATGGACTCCTGCTGAATACCGACAGCAATTTAACCGACGCCCAGAGAATGTACGCACGACAGCCGGATGAGATTGTCGCCGTGAACGGCAATCCATCGCTGTTCGAGACCATTCGTCACATACAGCCAACGATATTAATTGGATGTTCTGCTCAGGCCGGTGCTTTTACTCAGGCCATTATCGAGCGCATGAACGAATCCTGTGAACGCCCCATCATTTTCCCTTTGTCCAATCCTGATGAAAAATGCGAAGCCCACCCGGCGGATATTCTGGCCTGGACCAAAGGACGCGCCCTGATAGCAACGGGAACGGCATTTGAAGCGGTAGAATATAACAATCAAGCGATTCGTATCGCCCAATGCAATAACGCCCTGGTGTTTCCTGGTATTGGTCTGGGCGTATTGGCGGTGCACGCCAGCCGCCTGTCACGGGGCATGATCTGGGCTGCGGCACAGGCATTAAGCGAGTGCACCCCTGATACAGAACACGAGTTCGCTCCCCTTCTGCCTTCTCTGGATGATGCCCAGTCTATCGCGAGTCATATAGCCCTGGCTGTCGCAAACGCGGCTATTGAGGAAAAACTGGCGACAAGGCATGCCGATGCGGATCTAAAAGCGGTGATTGCCGATTTGGTCTGGCAGCCACGCTATTTACCCTTCCGCAGGAAAGACAGCTGTACGACCCAGGCTGCTGCGCCAGGATTGAATATTGATAAAGCGCAAGAATGAAGTCGAGGATCCGCTCCCTTCTCTCTTGAGGGAGAAGGGAGCGGATCGTGCCAGCGGATTAAGTTTTGTCAAATCAAGGCCTTTCAGGAGACTCCACTTATGAACGAAACATTACATCATACCAGCCCCGAACAATCGGAACTTGGACAGGTTTCCTCTACCGACACCAGTTACAACCCAGACCGATTATTTCCCATTCCACGGATATCCAAACGCGAGGAAATTGGTATTCAGGGTCAGCTTCCCTTTTTTGGTTTTGACTGCTGGAATCACTATGAAGTCTCCTGGCTCAATGAAAAAGGTAAGCCCTGTGTCGCAGTTGCCGTCATAACCTATGATTGCAGCACCCCTTACCTGATAGAATCAAAATCCCTGAAGCTCTACTTTAACTCATTTAATAACACCCGCTTCAAAGATGCTGAGGAAATCAGACGGACGGTAGAACAGGATCTGTCAAAACGTCTGCAGGGCGATGCACAGGTGAGAATATTGTCGTTGAAAGACAACGAGCTCACTCAGATTCAAACCACCCTTACTGGAGAGTGCCTCGATGACCTCGATATCAGCTGTGACGCCTATCTGGTCAGGCCGGATTATCTTAGCACTGAAGAAAGTCACGTTCAGGAAACGCTGTACTCTGATTTATTGAAATCCAATTGCCTTGTAACCAATCAACCCGACTGGGGCAGCGTGCAGATCGCCTACGAAGGCAGAAAAATCAATCGAGAGGGTTTATTGAAATATCTGGTTTCTTTTCGCAATCATAATGAGTTTCATGAGCAGTGCATCGAGCGGATTTTTGTAGATATCATGAACTACTGCAAACCAGACCGACTGAGTATTCAAGGCCGTTATACCAGACGCGGAGGATTGGATATCAACCCTTACCGCTCAACTGAAAAAACAGCACCTCAACATGTAAACCCGCGCTTAGCGAGACAGTAGAGCCTGTACCGTCAACCTGAGTTGTTACTATTTTTTTCTCATGCTCGAGCAATATTTTGCAGCATGATGCAATTGGCGTATTGATGTGGGTCGTGCGAGGCGCCCGACCCACGTTTACTCGGATAGCATAACAATAGCAAGCGCAGGTCAGAAAATATCGGTTTTGAAGCCACGAAAGAACGCCGCCCGTTATTAAAGTAACTCCGACAAAGGTCGGTAAAACTCTTCCGGTTTTACAAGCCAAACGCCCGTTACCTTTTCTCTTTCAAAGGCTATTTTCACTTTTTCACTAACGAGTAAATTTTCGCTGTATTCTTCATCTCTTGCTAAATTATAAGCGCCCATACATCCCTTTTTATGGGTCAGGTATTTAAAGCGAAGGATGGCATCGTCATTAGCCATTTTGGTATAGACAGATTTTTCATGATCGACTCCAGTAAAAGATGGTTTCCCGCCCTTCCAATTAGCCTTAAGTTTTTCTTTACTTTTACACTGCCTACGTACCGC
>NZ_JBNVZR010000040.1:0-3778 GCF_052527415.1 Legionella navarrensis
ACCTGACCCGATGCCGTACAGCCTGCCGGCAGGGTTCCTATGGTTTGCCCGGCGCTCAGTGTATCCGTCAGTACCAGAGGAGAGGCGTTGGCCGCGGTGCTTATCACCGCCTGCAGGGTGTAGGTAATGCTGTCGCCTGCTCCCACGGCGGTGCCGGTAGCGGGATTGGACGATTTGCTTACTGCGATTATTGCCGGTTTGATCGGATGCGTTGTTGTACAGGTTGAACAGGTCGGTGCAGTGCTGCTGCCACCCGTCGGGACAACACTGTTGCTCACCGAGCTCGTCCTGGTCGAATTCACCGTAGCCGGATAGGCAAAACTGTAGGTACCCGGTGCTGTACCGGCTGCAATCGTACAGGTAATTACCTGACCCGAGGCCGTGCAGCCTGCCGGCAGCGTTCCTATCGTTTGTCCGGCACTCAGGGTATCCGTCAATACCAGAGGGGAGGCGTTGGCCGCCGTACTGATCACCGCCTGCAGGGTATAGGTAATGCTATCGCCTGCTCCCACGGCGGTGCCAGTGGCCGGATTCGACGACTTGCTTACTGCGATTATTGCCGGCTTGATCGGATGGGTGGTTGTACAACTTGAGCAGGTCGGTGTTTTGCTGCTGCCGCCCGTTGGCACAACACTGTTGCTCACCGAGCCGGTCGCGGTTTGATTCACCGTGACCGGGTAGGCAAAGCTGTAGGTACCGGGTGCCGTGCCGGCTGCAATCGTACAGGTAATCACCTGACCCGAGGCCGTGCATCCTGCCGGCAGCGTCCCTATTGTTTGCCCGGCACTCAGAGTATCCGTTAACAACAGAGGGGATGAGGTGTTGGCCGTGCTGATCACCGCCTGCAGGGTGTAGGTAATGTTGTCGCCTGCTCCTACCGACGTACCGGTGGCTGGATTAGACGATTTGCTCACTGCGATCGTTGCAGCAATGGGATGCGTGGTCGTGCAGTTCGTGCAGGAAGTGGTAGTCGTGCTGCCGCCACCGCTGACAACCACGGAATTACCTATAGAACCTGTGGCACCTGCATTGACGGTGGTCGTGTATGAAAAACTGTAGGTACCAGGTACTGTCTCTGCCGGTAACGTACAGGTGATCACCTGCCCCGCAATGCTGCAGCCGGGAGGCATGGCTCCCGCCGTCTGCCCGGCAGTTAACGTATCCGTCAGAATTAAATTGGCCGCATTAGCTGCATCGGAAAGAACCGTTTGCAGCGTATAGGTAATCGTGTCGCCCGGTGAAACCTCTGTGCCTGTAGCCGGGCTGGACGATTTACTGACCGCCGCCGTTGCCTGAATCCGGGCGTTGGTCATCGTACAGAGAACGCTGGTATCGCTTACGCCTATGGTTAGCTGATTCCCTGACAGGGGAGTATCGTTTCCCGTACAACTGAGCGTACTGTTGTAATTACTGGCCGAACCGGTGGTAAATGACTGCGAGATGGTTCCAACATCACCCGACAAGAGGCTGACAGCCGAACTGGTTGTTGAGTTGTTCCCTGTCGAAATCGAATTGACGGAGGTGTTGCTGGGAAAGCCGGAGCTGGACAAGGTGACCGCGTCATTAACCTTTCCATTGA
This sequence comes from Legionella navarrensis, assembly GCF_052527415.1. NCBI lineage: Bacteria > Pseudomonadati > Pseudomonadota > Gammaproteobacteria > Legionellales > Legionellaceae > Legionella > Legionella navarrensis. The sequence goes on from NZ_JBNVZR010000040.1 coordinate 1,580, forward strand.
CCCATGTTGTTCTCAGGCTCAGGCTTACCGGGGCTTTATTGGTGAACGTACAGGTAATGTTTGCATCTTCCGCCACTGCCGCCGCATTCAAGGTGACCTGACGTGAGCCCAGGTTAACCGTTGCTGTTCCACCCGTTCCAAGTCCCGAGCAGGAAATATCAGTCAGCGTAAAGCCCGCAACGGCCGCTTCTGTGATGGTAGTAGCCACACCAGTTGATGTTAACGTTTGGGTTGTACCAGCTCTTATCGTACCAGGTGTAACCGTAGTGATCCCTTCCGCGCTGTATCCGTTGGTGCCGGTGAAATTGAAGGTAGCTACGCCGCCTGTTGATCTCTTGCGCACGCGCATGGTGGGTTTTGTCCATTGAATGGCAACCAGACCATCACCGCCGGGACAGCTTGAACCCGCGCAATAGCCGCCAACGCTAACACCCGCTACGTATTGTGCATCAGAGGTTCCTGTCGCGGCACCACCGCCAAAGGCGGTACCGGTATTTCCACGAATGGTGCTCCCGCCCGAACCGCCAAAGCCCGAGCCACCGCCACCGCCACCATTTGGATTATTAACAGCTGGCTGGCATGGGCCACCACCACCGCCGTAATACCCACCGCCGCCACCGCCGCCACCTTCAGAAGCACCTGAAGTATCGCCTCCGCCTCCCCCCCCCTGGTATTGACTGCCAGAGGTTGCGGGAGTAGCGCAGGGAATGGTTGTAGAAACCGTACCTCCGCCTGCACTAGCCGTTCCGGCGCCGCCCGTTCTTAAGCCGGCAGCGGCACCCGAGGTACCACCGCCACCACCTCCAGGACCAAAAGAAGCAAGAGGCGAGGTATCGGCTCCACTGCTGGCGCCCCCACCGCCCCCCGCAGCAATCAACAGCGTGCCCGAAAAAGGCGTACCTCGCCAGATATAGCTACCACCACCGCCGCTGGAACCCCTTGCAAGGACACCTGCCCCACCAGCCCCGCCACCACCAAAGGTGCCAACAAGGCTGCGTGTCTGCCCTCCCACTCCCACGGTGATATTAAGTGTTTCACCCGGCGTTACTGCCAGAGCGTAGTTTTGGGCAAAGCCACCGCTGCCAGCGCCAGGGGACGCAGAATATGTCCCGTCAGGCCCCCCTCCTCCAGCCCCCCACAAAGTCACATAAATACTCGTCACTCCGGCGGGCACAACAAATGTCTGGTTACCACCCGTGGCTGTATAGCGTGTACATCCTTGATATCCTGATGTGGGGGTGCACGCGGAAGCGATAGATTTGTTTTGTTTTTGGGATTGCCCCTTATTTAACAGGGTTTGCAGGACATCGGCTGGATTGGCAAAAGGATTATCAAAATGGATGCGTGCGTAAGCCGGGGATAAAAAATTACCCCCGACAAAAACCAAAAGCAGGACAAAAATCCTGCTCCAAAAAGTCCATTTTATTCTCATTGCACCTAAATATAATCCAGTTTAGCTTCGCTTCTATGCACATCCTGTTAATGACACTTCATCATACCCGATTTTCAGGCTTGTGCGCGAGAATAATTGTTACTGTTTGAGTAACGCCCCAGATAGCCTGGGGCTGGAGTTCTGTTTATGTTACTCTGGATTTTTTCGATGCCAGTGACGGAATATTATCCATAGGAATACTGAACTGTATCTGACCCTGAATGGCTGAAAAGGCGTTTCTGCCAATGCCGTCGTATTGAAGGCTTGGTCCGATGGATAGGCCGGATGGAAACACAATGTCCAGGCCGAGCTTGACCCTTCCTGAAAATCCGTCAAAGAAGTTCTGGAATACCAGATTCTGTCTGCCGCCAGGATCAAAATTGTAGATGCCTTCAAATGACAGGCTGGTGGTTGTTCTGCGCAGCGTTTCGCTCAGATAAAAATAGGATATTTCCGGGCCAAAATTAAATTGGCCAAGAGAAATCCGCTGGCCTGGAATGCTGACGTTGGCGGAGTTGGTGAAGCGATACTGATTCTCCTGATAATAAGTAAAGCCGGTGGTCGGTGACAATCGCCAGTTGCGGTACTGCCAGTCGCCGGTCAGTTCCGCATTGTACAGGCTGCGGCCGGTATTGAAATGGTTCTGATATATATTCATGATCGTCATCTGATTATCTGACTGTCCCCAGGCTGCGCGCGTGTGCAGATACAAATCCGGTGCAATACGGGCGCTCAGATAGGGGCCTATCATCCAGCCCTGGCCACTC
>NZ_JBNVZR010000041.1:0-3195 GCF_052527415.1 Legionella navarrensis
CCACTAAACTTTGGAGAAGGGAGCAGCCGACTGAGATTGCACTTGCACACCCAGAAAATTCGCTATCAACTGATGACCATGCTCCGTCAAAACAGATTCCGGGTGAAACTGCAGACCAACGACTGGAAACAAACGATGCCGCAGAGCCATGATATCACCATCTTCTGCGCTGGCTGTGATGCTTAAACAGCTGGGAAAATTGTCTCTGCTCAAAGCCAGAGAGTGGTAACGGCCAGCCTTTAATGGGGCAGGCAGGTTCTGAAAAATCCCAGCCCCATCATGGTTAATCCAGGACGCTTTACCGTGTGTCGGGTTTCTGGCCCGAACCAGCGAGGCACCAAAAGCCTGGCCAATAGCCTGATGCCCCAGGCATACACCAAGAATAGGAATTCTGCTGGCAAAACAGCGAATGACATCCAGCGTAATACCGGCTTCATCGGGCGTACAGGGACCGGGTGAGAGAATAATATGGCTGGGCTTCAGCGCGTCTATGTCGCTCAGACTGATCGCGTCATTCCGTACCACCTCTTCGCGGAATCCAGACTCCCTGACGTAGCGCGCCAGGTTATAAACAAAGGAATCATAATTATCAATCACGAGGATCATGAATTCCTCGCAGGCTATTATGCAGGGGACGTGATTTTACCAGCGTTTCCTCGTACTCTTCTTCCGGATTGGAGTCCAGCACAACCGCGCCACCCGCCTGAAATGTGACCATGCCGTCTTTAATGGTATAGGTACGAATGGCTATTGACGTATCCATCATACCGTTAAATCCAATATAACCCAGGCTGCCACAATAGATTCCACGGCGTGAAGGCTCGGTCTCAGCGATGATCTCCATTGCCCGTATTTTCGGCGCGCCGGTAATCGAGCCGCCAGGAAAGCCTGCCATCAACAAATCAAGCGGCGTTTGATCATCCCGCAGCTCACCACGGATAACAGACACCAGATGATGCACCGTCGCGTAGCTTTCCAGCGCACAGAGTTGAGCGACATGAACTGAATGGTCTTTGCAGACTTTGGACAGGTCATTGCGCAGCAAATCCACGATCATGATATTTTCAGCCCGATCTTTTTCACTGGCAAGGAGCTCGTCCGCCCACTGCCTGTCCAACACAGGATCCACACTTCGCGATCGTGTACCTTTGATGGGACGTGTTTCCACCCTGCCCTGTGCCAGTTTGATAAAGCGTTCCGGTGACGCAGACACGACCTGAGTATCTCCCAGATTCAAATAAGCTGAAAAGGGCGCCTGCGCTGTATTTCGCAGACGTTTATATAAGACCAGAGGATCAACTCCACGCGACAGATGACCTGAAAAACATTGAGAAATATTGGCCTCGAAAATATCGCCAGCCAGAATATAATCAATCACGCACCGCACAGCCTCTGTATAGCCTGCGGCGCTGAAATTACTGGGGAATGTCTGGAATGAATCATCAGTAGCAGAATAATCATCGTTTTTGACATTGTATTTTTTATTTTTTTCAATTAAATCAACGAAATAATCCATTCGTTCGCTTGCCCGAATGCGCCTGGCGTCTGCTTCTTTTTCAGGCAGACCAGTGGAGATAATCCAGGTTTTTTGCAGGTGATGATCAAAAGAAATCACCACATCGTATAAGCCGACGGCCATGTCAGGAAAGCTCATATGATCACAGCCTGCTGTGGGTATTGCTTCGAGGTATTGATAAAGTTCGTAAGAAAAAGCCCCAGCTGCCCCCCCCTGAAACGGAGGCAGGCCGGTTATGACCGGCAGAGAGTAGTCACTCAAAAGGCTGTGTAAAAAATCAAAGGGATTGCCATTTGAGCTCACAGGTATGTTGTCGATTTCTATACAGGCGTCTTTGGCCCACAGTACCCGAAAAGGATCGACGGCAATGTAGCTGTATCGACCATAATCAGGATGATACAGCGCACTGTCGAAGAAAATCGCCCATTTTTCCTGATGCAGGCCTTCAAAAACCGTCAGCGGATCGCAATAGTCTATTTCTTTTATCTGGCTTTGATACATGAGTTAAATCCAGGTTCATGACTGTGTAGCCCAGATTAGGCGCGGCCGTAATCCGGGAAAGACTGCGGTCGGATTGCAGCTGGTTTTACTGTCTGCTCGCCCTGATGGAAATAACCAGACCATCCTGAAAGGTCACTTCATAAATAAAATCGGTGGGTGAGAACTGGTAAGTCCAGATTTCATAATCGTTAATCACACTCGCATACGCGCCGCCCATGTCATTATACAACACTTCAGGTGTCCGGTTGATGTCTTTAGCCAGTGGCTCGCCGCATTTTTTTTCGACCAGGTATTTGGTGTCCCCTTCGTATACCAGGGCGCCATTGCAGCGCATGGCAAAGCTGGTGTTGATGCCTGCGCATAAAAACAGGGCTGCCAGCATTATTCGAGGAGTCCTATTCATACTGTGTCCATAAAAATCCGTGTCGCAATGATCAGAGTATAGCTTACCCTTGGGCTTCATTCGTCAGTTGCTCAATATAACGACGACAAACGAGTGGCTTATCCAGAAAACTGATGAAGTGTCGCGTGCCCCCTGTTCCGGTTATCATCAAGGCACCGTAACGCATGATGCTGCCAATCAAGGATTGACGCACATCCACGCTTTCTATTTTACTGTACGGAATATCGGTTGTTTTTCGCACCAGAACACCGGTACGAAAAATCACCCGTTTTTTTTCAATCGTCAGCGAAGAAAAGTGATAATTAACCCAGGTCATCACCCACCAGCCTGCGGACAGGAGCAAAAAGCCCAGGGCCACGTCTTTTAACTGGGGAACGTAAATCCCCAGAAATAAAGCCGCACAGGCCAAAACCGTAGGGCCAAAAAAAAGTAACCAGTGTAATCTGGCGACATATACGACGTTGCTGTCTGTCATGACTATCCAGCTGAAATGTTGATGGAAAATATCATAGAGCAGATGCTCTTGATTTACCACCGCCCAGAGCCTTATGCACATTGAATTTGTTGGTTAAAGCCTGGATTGCGTCACGGGAACGAAGTGCGTGAGCGCTTGAGTAAGGGGTAATCTCATCTTGAGTTGATTACAAAGCGGGCTACTACTGTTTCCATTTAATTTTGACATGTGTCGTCCCCGCGCAGGCGGGGAACCATCCATGATTTGCGCACAAGGCTACTGCCTTATCAATATTCAATCCTGGGGTAGGGTGGGCAAAGG
>NZ_JBNVZR010000042.1:0-3175 GCF_052527415.1 Legionella navarrensis
TATTGAGGTTATATGGTCAAGAAGAGAAGCGCAAACGGTGGATGCCTTGGCAGTAAGAGGCGATGAAGGACGTGGAATCCTGCGAAAAGCTCTGGGGAGTTGGAAACAAGCATTGATCCAGAGATGTCCGAATGGGGGAACCCGGCCTGATGTAAATCAGGTCATTCATAACTGAATACATAGGTTATGAAAGCGAACTCGGGGAACTGAAACATCTAAGTACCCGAAGGAAAAGAAATCAAAAGAGATTCTCCCAGTAGCGGCGAGCGAACGGGGAGTAGCCTGGTGTGATTTATTATGACTGTGAGTAGAACAACCTGGGAAGGTTGGCGAAAGAGGGTGACAGCCCCGTATACGAAGCAGTTATAAGGAACTAAGCACGCGAACAAGTAGGCCGGAACACGCGAAATTCTGGTTGAATATGGGTGGACCATCATCCAAGGCTAAATACTACTTACTGACCGATAGTGAACCAGTACCGTGAGGGAAAGGCGAAAAGAACCCCGGCGAGGGGAGTGAAATAGAACCTGAAACCGTTTGCGTACAAGCAGTGGGAGCATGATTAAGGTTATGTGACTGCGTACCTTTTGTATAATGGGTCAGCGAGTTACTTTCAGTGGCGAGGTTAACTGAATAAGGAAGCCGTAGAGAAATCGAGTCTTAATAGGGCGCGAGTCGCTGGGAGTAGACCCGAAACCGGGCGATCTAGCCATGTGCAGGATGAAGGTTGGGTAACACCAACTGGAGGTCCGAACCGGGTAATGTTGAAAAATTATCGGATGACGTGTGGCTAGGAGTGAAAGGCTAATCAAGCCCGGAGATAGCTGGTTCTCCCCGAAAGCTATTTAGGTAGCGCCTCGTGAATGATTACCGGGGGTAGAGCACTGTTTCGGCTAGGGGGCTGTCATGGCTTACCAAACCGATGCAAACTCCGAATACCGGCTAATTGAATCACGGGAGACACACGGCGGGTGCTAACGTCCGTCGTGAAGAGGGAAACAACCCAGACCGCCAGCTAAGGTCCCAAAGTTATGATTAAGTGGGAAACGATGTGGGAAGGCATAGACAGCCAGGAGGTTGGCTTAGAAGCAGCCATCCTTTAAAGAAAGCGTAATAGCTCACTGGTCGAGTCGGCCTGCGCGGAAGATGTAACGGGGCTAAAATCATACACCGAAGCTGCGGATGTGCACTAAGTGCACGTGGTAGGGGAGCGTTCTGTAAGCCGATGAAGGTGCATTGAGAAGTGTGCTGGAGGTATCAGAAGTGCGAATGCTGACATGAGTAACGATAATGAGGGTGAAAAACCCTCACGCCGGAAGTCCCAGGTTTCCTGCACGACGTTAATCGGAGCAGGGTGAGTCGGCCCCTAAGGCGAGGCTGAAGAGCGTAGTCGATGGGAACCAGGTTAAAATTCCTGGACTTTTTGTAAGTGGTGAAGTGGGGACGAAGAAGGCTAGGTGAGCCCGGCGTTGGTTGTCCGGGTCCCTGGATGTAGGCTGAGAAACCTGGCAAATCCGGTTTCTTGTTAAGGCCGAGGTCCGAGGGGGTTTTGGGCATGTCCCGAAGAAGTCATTGACGCCACGCTTCCAGGAAAAGCTGCTAGCCATAACTTACAGAGAACCGTACCGCAAACCGACACAGGTGGACAAGTAGAGCATACTAAGGCGCTTGAGAGAACTCGGGTGAAGGAACTAGGCAAAATGGTACCGTAACTTCGGGAGAAGGTACGCCCTTTTGTGTTAAGCCCCTGCGGTGTAAGCACGAGAGGGTCGCAGAGACCAGGTGGCTGCGACTGTTTATTAAAAACACAGCACTCTGCAAATTCGTAAGAAGACGTATAGGGTGTGACGCCTGCCCGGTGCCGGAAGGTTAATTGATGGGGTCATCTTCGGAGAAGCTCTTGATCGAAGCCCCGGTAAACGGCGGCCGTAACTATAACGGTCCTAAGGTAGCGAAATTCCTTGTCGGGTAAGTTCCGACCTGCACGAATGGCGTAACGATGGCCACACTGTCTCCACCCGAGACTCAGTGAAATTGAAATCGCTGTGAAGATGCAGTGTACCCGCGGCTAGACGGAAAGACCCCGTGAACCTTTACTATAGTTTTGCACTGGACTTTGATGATAACTGTGTAGGATAGGTGGGAGGCTATGAAGTATGAACGCCAGTTTGTATGGAGCCGACCTTGAAATACCACCCTGTTATTATTGAGGTTCTAACTTGGTCCCGTAATCCGGGATGAGGACAGTGTATGATGGGTAGTTTGACTGGGGCGGTCTCCTCCCAAAGAGTAACGGAGGAGCACAAAGGTACCCTCGGTACGGTCGGACATCGTACCAAGAGTGTAAAGGCATAAGGGTGCTTGACTGCGAGACTGACGGGTCGAGCAGGTACGAAAGTAGGTCTTAGTGATCCGGTGGTTCTGTATGGAAGGGCCATCGCTCAACGGATAAAAGGTACTCCGGGGATAACAGGCTGATACCGCCCAAGAGTTCATATCGACGGCGGTGTTTGGCACCTCGATGTCGGCTCATCACATCCTGGGGCTGAAGCAGGTCCCAAGGGTATGGCTGTTCGCCATTTAAAGTGGTACGCGAGCTGGGTTTAGAACGTCGTGAGACAGTTCGGTCCCTATCTGCCGTGGGCGTAGGAAAATTGAGAGGAGCTGCTCCTAGTACGAGAGGACCGGAGTGGACGAACCTCTGGTGTACCGGTTGTCACGCCAGTGGCATTGCCGGGTAGCTAAGTTCGGACGGGATAACCGCTGAAAGCATCTAAGCGGGAAGCCTCCCTCAAGATGAGTTTTCCCATGAAGCCCGTTGGAGACTACGACGTTGATAGGCAAGGTGTGGAAGCGCAGTAATGCGTGTAGCTAACTTGTACTAATTGGCTGATTGTCTTGACCATATAACCTGAATTGCTTCGAGCGTAAGTGAGCAGGTTAGTTGAAGCGAGAACAAGAGACATATTAAGTTTGTGTTACCTCAAGATTTACCGAGCTGTGGCTCTGGCATCTGAATAAAGATGATGACCTGAACACAGTAACCAGTTTTCCTGGCGACCATAGCGGTCTGGAACCACCTGATCCCATCTCGAACTCAGAAGTGAAACAGACATGCGCCGATGATAGTGTGGAGTTTCTCCATGTGAAAGTAGGTCATCGCCAGGGTTTTATT
>NZ_JBNVZR010000043.1:0-2664 GCF_052527415.1 Legionella navarrensis
TCAGTCGAACCTGCCTGCTCATCGCCCGCTTCTGCGTCTTCCTCCTCCTCGCCCCGTTCGTCAGCCCGGGCGCCTAAACCCGGAAAACGGGGTGCAGGCAGAAGAGCCGCGAAGCTGCCTGTATCGCCGCCTCAACAGAGGCCACTAAGCCAGACAAGTGCAGAGGTGGAGAAAAAGCTGCAAAAGATGGCCATGCTGCCTTTGGAGGAGCTGTCTGAGCACCTGGTTATGGAAAAAAACTGGCTGGAAAATGTGATACGACACGAGCCTCCGGGCTTTCCCCTGTTTTTCAGGATGACCAACGCCATACCAAAAAAATACCTAAACATGGCAGAAGAGCAGCGCCGGGAGCAGTTAATCGAGCTGTTTTCCCGCGCTCTGCTGCAGTTTGGTTTGCAAACGCCGATTGGATCAACCGAGCCGGTTACTTGCCTGGAAAGATTGACACATACTTTAGATGGCGTGGAATTATTTGTTCGGCTCCTCAGACAGGATTCGTTTCGAAGCGGGGTAAGTGTGCCTGCCTGGCTTGGTTCCACAAAAGGAGTCGTGCCGCCTTTGCTGATGGTCGCCAGATTTTTTAAACTCAAACAGAGAGGTGGTGCTGAAGTTTCCGAACCCAGGCAGCCCATGCTCCAGCCAATCCTGGCTGGCAACATGAGCGCAGCCATTTCGATGTTTGCCCTGCGCGTGATCCAGTACGATGACCTGCCCGCATTAAATTCTCTACTGGAGCTGGGCCTCAATAAGAACCTGATTCTTGCAAATGGCCTGTCTTTATGCCACATGGCCGCCCAGCGAAACGCGCTTAAAACGCTCTCGCGATTACTGAAGCTGGGTGTGGACAGTAAGGCAACGGATGCACAGGGTAACACGCCGGCGCATCTGGCTGCGGCAAACGGCAGCTGGGACACCTTTTTTGCACTCTGGACTTCTGACAGGACTATCTTACAGGTAAGGAACTCTGTCGGGGACTTGCCCGTGACAGGCGCTATTGATAAGGGACACTGGGCGTTTATTGAAAAAATGGCGAGTCAGCAGATGCCTTTGTTGCTGAGCGAACAGAAGCTTGCCGTGCTGCAGGAAGCCCTCCTGATGCAGGACAATATATATGCAATCAAAATACTTCATATGTTCAATGTAAGTCTGTTTCCGGCACTCAGAATGGCGGTCCTGAATGAAAATCTTTATGCTCTGCAGGATATGCACCACAAACATATCGATCTGGGAGTTGCAGATGAGCAGGGCAATACCATTGCGCATATTGCTGCTGAACGCAATAAAACCGGAGTCATTCAAATTCTGCACTGGCTGAAGATTGACCTCAATAAAGCCAACGTGGATGGCAATACGCCCCTCGCGAGAGCGATTATAAATAATCATCTCGATGTCATCGATTTTCTGCATACCGTAGGGGTCAGTATATGTGAAGCGTTGCCGAATGGTCTGTCCCCTGTTCATGTCGCTGCGCTGAATGATCGAGATGATGTTATCCGAAAACTGCATCAGCTGGACAGACGGCCTGAGGTGTTAAGCAGGCAAAACAATATGAAAATCTATGCCACTACTCTGGCCGCTTCCAGAGGGTATGTTGCCGCCCTCAGGGCCCTGCACGAGTGCGGAGTCGATCTGATGCAGGTTGATTCGCGGGGCTTTACCGCAGAGCTTGTGGCCGCTCAGGTCGGTCACGTTGCTCCGCTTCGGCTGATGGTCGAGCTGGGTTATGTTCTGAATCAGAAAAACATGCTGGGTTATTACGCGCTGCATTCGGCAACCCTCCATAGCCACCCTGATGTTATCAGGTATCTGCACAGCCAGGGTGGAGATCTGAATCTGATATCGGACAGTGATACGTCTCCAGTTCATATTGCCGCGGAACGCTGTGACAGTGCTGTTTTTCAGTTGATAATGGAACTAGGCGCCAACTTAAGCCAGACAAACCGAACAGGATTGACTCCGGCTCATATCGCAGCCTTTCATGGCAGAGTCGAGATTTTAAGTTTGTTGCTGGCACACGACCCCGGGCTTTTGAGCAGGCATTGCGTGCGGGCAGAGAATCTCTATCATGTTGCTGCCTTTGCAGGGCAGGCTGCTGTCGTTCGTTTTTTACATGACAACAAGGCACCCTGCAGCATCAGACAAAAGAACACAGATGGGCATACGCCCGCCCATCTTGCGGTAATAGTACGAAAAGTCGATGTATTAGAAGTGCTGGGTGAGCTTGAACCGGCAAGTCTTTGTGAAGCCGATGCCGAAGGTCTGGCACCGATTCATCTTGCAGCCAGAAACGGATATATCGATGAATTTTTAAAGCTGTTATCCATTGAGCTGGTAAGAAGAACAAACGGACTGGATCGATGCGCCATTTATGCCGTCAAAGCGAATCAATTTGATATTGTTAAGATATTACTCGAGAAAAACCTCATCCATCTCAAAACCATGGGGCGGGGGTTGTTACACGAAGCGAGGAAGCATGGCTTTGTGAAAATCGTTTGTCTGCTTAATGATTATGGTGTGACATTACAGCTGGGCCCCTTGTTTTTTGAAGGGCAGAATCGGGAAGCGGCGTGCTCCGCATCGTCATCGAGTCCGTCACCTCGCGCACCCTTTTGAAGCTCACAGAGCTTTTTTGATGTACAATATCGGCACACTAAGTTTTTGGAG
>NZ_JBNVZR010000044.1:0-2267 GCF_052527415.1 Legionella navarrensis
ACCGACAGGTGGCAGCACGACGACACCGACCTGTTCGACCTGCACAACCACGCATCCTATTGCGCCCGCGATTATTGCGGTGAGCAAATCCGCCAGTCCTGCGACCGGTACAGCCGTTGCAGCAGGAGACACCATTGATTACAGCCTTGAGGCGGTGATTGGCACAGCAGCCAATGAATCAGATTTAGTGCTGACCGATACGCTGAGCGTCGGCCAGACACTGGGAACCCTGCCGGCAGGTTGCACGGTCGCGGGTCAGGTGATTACCTGCACCATTCCGGCCGGTACCGCACCTGGTACCTACAGCTTTACCTATCCAGCCACGGTGAACCAGTCAACAACCGGTTCAGTGAGCAATGCGGTGGTGCCGACCGGTGGCAGTGCTACCGCACCGACCTGTACGACCTGCGCGACCACGCATCCGATAGCACCTGCGGTTATTGCGGTGAGCAAATCGTCTATTCCTGCGACCGGTACCGCCGTTGCCGCAGGCGATACGATTGATTACAGCCTGGAGGTGGTGATTGGCACGGCAGCCAACACATCCGATCTGGTACTGACCGATACCCTGAGTGCCGGCCAGACACTGGGCACCCTGCCAGCAGGCTGTACAGCCACGGGTCAGGTGATTACCTGTACCATTCCGGCCGGCACGGCACCTGGCACGTACAGCTTTACCTATCCGGCCACGGTGAACCAGGCAACAACCGGTTCAGTGAGCAACGCAGTGGTGGCAACGGGCGGCAGTGCTACTGCACCAACCTGTACGGCCTGCACGACCACGCATCCGATAGCACCCGCGATTATTGCGGTGAGCAAATCCGCGAATCCGGCGACCGGCACTATAGTTGTCCCAGGGGACACCATTGACTACAGCCTGGAGGCGGTGATTACTACGGCGGCCAACGCATCGGATCTGGTGCTGACCGATACCCTGAGTGCCGGCCAGACGCTGGGAACCCTGCCGGCGGGCTGTACGGCATCTGGTCAGGTGATCACCTGTACCATTCCAGCCGGCACGGTTCCTGGCACCTACAGCTTTACCTATCCGGCCACGGTGAATCAGACAGCGGCTGGCTCGGTAAACAATGCCGTAGTGCCGACGGGCGGCAGCAGTACGGCACCGACCTGTACGACCTGCACAACCACGCATCCGATAGCACCAGCGATTATTGCAGTGAGCAAATCGTCTATTCCTGCAAGCGGTATCATGGTTGCTACAGGTGATACGATTGATTACAGCCTGCAGGCGGTGATTACTACGGCAGCCAATGAATCCGATCTGGTGTTGACCGATACCCTGAGTGCCGGCCAGACACTGGGAACCCTGCCGGCGGGTTGTACAGCCACGGGTCAGGTGATTACCTGCACCATTCCAGCCGGCACGGTTCCTGGTACCTACAGCTTTACCTATGCGACCACGGTGAATCAGACAGCGGCTGGCTCGGTAAGCAATGCCGTAGTGCCGACGGGCGGCAGCAGTACGGCACCGACCTGTACGACCTGCACGACCACGCATCCCGTTACGCCAGCGATCATTTCGGTGAGTAAATCAGCCAGTCCGACGACCGGCACCACGGTTGCCGCAGGGGACACGATTGACTATAGCCTGCAGGCGGTGATAGGCAGCGCTGCCAACGAATTCCCACTGGTGTTGACCGATACCCTGAGTGCCGGCCAGACGCTGGGAACCCTGCCGGCAGGCTGTACAGCCGTGGGTCAGGTGATCACCTGTACCATCCCGGCTGGCACGGTTCCTGGCACGTACAGCTTTACCTATCCGGCCACGGTGAATCAGACAGCGACCGTCTCGGTAGATAACAGTGTCGTACCGACAGGTGGCAGTACTACCGCACCGACCTGTACGGCCTGCACGACTACGCATCCCGTTGCGCCAGCCATTATTACGGTGAGCAAATCATCAACTCCTGCAAGCGGTACCGCCGTTGCCGCAGGTGATACGATTGATTACAGCCTGCAGGCGGTGATTACTACGGCGGCCAACGCATCCGATCTGGTGCTGACCGATACCCTGAGTGCCGGTCAGACACTGGGAACCCTGCCGGCAGGCTGTACGGCCACAGGTCAGGTCATCACCTGCACCATTCCAGCCGGCACAGCGGTTGGAACTCATACTTTTACCTATCCGGCGACAGTCGATCAGGATGCTGTGGGGGCGGTGAGTAATAACGTAGCGCCGACGGGTGGCAGTGCTACCGCACCGACCTGCACGACCTGTACGACCACGCATCCGATTGCGCCTGCCA
>NZ_JBNVZR010000046.1:0-1629 GCF_052527415.1 Legionella navarrensis
TGTGATCACCCAGGCCGAACTGCTGGCCAACGCCAGTGATGTGGATGCCGGCAGCAGTCTTGAGGCTTTGAATCTTTCGATCGCCAGCGGCAGCGGCACGCTGGTTGATAATAATGACGGCACCTGGACCTATACGCCGGCGCTGAATGATGAGAGCAGCGTCAGCTTTAATTTTGATATCAGCGACGGCAGTGCCAACGTTGCCTCTACAGCCAGTCTGGATATTACGCCGGTGAATGATGCGCCTGTGGCCGGAGCGGCTGTTGTTCTCACAGCCATAGCGGAAGACAGCGGTGCACGCCTGATCACTCAGGCTGAACTGCTGGCCAACGCCAGTGATGTGGATGCCGGCAGCAGCCTTGAGGCGCTGAACCTGTCCATAGCCAGCGGCAGCGGCACGCTGGTTGATAATAACGACGGCACCTGGACCTACACGCCGGCGCTGAATGATGAGAGCAGCGTCAGCTTTAATTTTAACATCAGCGATGGCAGTCTGAGCGTTCCCTCGACGGCCAGTCTGGATATTACGCCGGTTAATGACGCACCGGTTGCGGGAGCGGCTGTTGTTCTCACGTCCATAGCGGAAGACAGCGGCGCGCGCCTGATCACTCAGGCTGAACTGCTGGCCAACGCCAGTGATGTGGACGCCGGCAGCAGCCTTGAGGCGCTGAACCTGTCCATAGCATCAGGTGCTGGTAGTCTGGTAGACAACCTGGACGGCACCTGGACCTATACGCCGGCACTGAACGATGAGAGCAGTGTCAGCTTTAATTTTAACATCAGCGATGGCAGTCAGAGCGTTGCTTCCACAGCCAGTCTGGACATTACCCCGGTTAATGACGCACCGGTTGCGGGAGCGGCTGTTGTTCTCACAGCCATAGCGGAAGACAGCGGTGCGCGCGTGATCACTCAGGCCGAACTGCTGGCGAATGCCAGTGACGTAGACGCCGGCAGCAGCCTTGAGGCGCTGAACCTGTCCATAGCCAGTGGCAGCGGTACGCTGGTTGATAATAATGACGGCACCTGGACCTATACGCCGGCGCTGAACGACGAGAGCAGCGTCAGCTTTAATTTTGATATCAGCGACGGTATTGCCAACGTTGCCTCTACAGCCAGTCTGGATATTACCCCGGTTAATGACGCGCCCACAGCGGGAGCGGCTGTTGTTCTCACAGCCATAGCAGAAGACAGCGGTGCACGCCTGATCACGCAGGCCGAACTGCTGGCCAATGCGAGTGATGTGGATGCCGGCAGCAGCCTTGAGGCGCTGAACCTGTCCATAGCCAGCGGCAGCGGCACGCTGGTTGATAATAACGACGGCACCTGGACCTATACGCCGGCGCTGAATGATGAGAGCAGCGTCAGCTTTAATTTTGACATCAGCGACGGCATTGCCAACGTTGCCTCTACAGCCAGTCTGGATATTACGCCGGTGAATGACGCACCGGTTGCGGGAGCGGCTGTTGTTCTCACAGCCATAGCGGAAGACAGCGGTGCGCGCGTGATCACTCAGGCCGAACTGCTGGCGAATGCCAGTGACGTAGATGCCGGCAGCAGCCTTGAGGCGCTCAACCTGTCCATAGCCAGCGGCAGCGGCACGCTGGTTGATAATAACGACGGCACCTGGAT
>NZ_JBNVZR010000047.1:0-1549 GCF_052527415.1 Legionella navarrensis
CATCACCTGTACCATTGCAGCCGGTACAGCACCTGGTACCTACAGTTTTGCCTACCCGGCCACGGTGAATTCGACCACAACCGGCTCGGTGAGCAATAGTGTTGTCCCGACGGGCGGCAGCAGCACCGCGCCGACCTGTTCAACCTGTACAACCACCCATCCGATCAAACCGGCAATAATCGCAGTAAGCAAATCGTCTAATCCGGCCACCGGCACCGCCGTGGGAGCAGGCGACAGTATTACCTACACCCTGCAGGCGGTGATAAGCACCGCGGCCAACGCCTCTCCTCTGGTACTGACGGATACCCTGAGCGCCGGACAAACCATAGGAACCCTGCCGGCAGGATGCACGGCATCTGGTCAGGTCATCACCTGTACCATTGCAGCCGGCACGGCACCCGGGACCTACAGTTTTGCCTACCCGGCCACGGTGAACTCGACCACAACCGGCTCGGTGAGCAACAGTGTTGTCCCGACGGGCGGCAGTGCCACGGCGCCGACCTGTTCAACCTGTACAACAACGCATCCAATCAAACCGGCCACGATTGCGGTGAGTAAATCCGCCAGTCCTGTGACCGGTACCACCGTTGTCCCGGGTGACGTTATTGATTACAGCCTGCAGGCGGTGATAAGCACGGCGGCCAATGCCTCCCCCCTGGTGTTGACCGATACGCTGAGCGCTGGACAAACCATAGGAACGCTGCCGGCAGGATGCACGGCATCGGGTCAGGTGATCACCTGTACCATACCAGCCGGCACGGCACCTGGTACCTACAGCTTTACCTATCCGGCCACGGTGAATCAGACAGCAACGATCTCGGTAGATAACAGTGTCGTACCGACCGGCGGCAGTGCTACCACACCGACCTGTACGAACTGTACGACCACGCATCCGATAGCCCCCGCGATTATCGCGGTGAGCAAATCTGCAAGTCCTGCGACCGGTACCACCGTTGTCCCGGGCGATATTATTGATTACACCCTGCAGGCGGTGATAAGCACCGCGGCCAATGCCTCCCCTCTGGTGTTGACCGATACGCTGAGCGCCGGGCAAACCATAGGAACGTTGCCAGCCGGTTGTACGGCATCGGGTCAGGTGATTACCTGTACGATTGCAGCCGGTACAGCGCCTGGCACCTACAGCTTTACCTATCCGGCCACGGTGAAGCCAACGGCGACGGTCTCGGTGAGCAATGCGGTGGTACCGACAGGCGGCAGCAGTACTACACCAACCTGTACGAACTGTACAACCACGCATCCGGTAGCACCCGCGATTATCGCGGTGAGCAAATCTGCAAGTCCTGCGACTGGTACCACCGTTGTCCCGGGCGATATTATTGATTACACCCTGCAGGCAGTGATAGGCACCGCGGCCAACGCATCCAATCTGGTGTTGACCGATACCCTGAGTGCCGGCCAGACAATCGGGACTCTGCCGGCAGGCTGTACAGCCTCGGGTCAGGTGATTACCTGTACCATTCCGGCTGGTACAGCGCCTGGCACCTACAGCTTTACCTATCCGGCCGCGGTGAATCAGACAGCGACGGTT
>NZ_JBNVZR010000048.1:0-1518 GCF_052527415.1 Legionella navarrensis
TCGGTAGATAACAGTGTCGTACCGACCGGTGGCAGCACGACCACACCAACCTGTACGAACTGTACCACCACACATCCGATAGCCCCCGCGATTATCGCGGTGAGTAAATCCGCCAGTCCTGCGACCGGTACTGCCGTTGCTGCAGGAGACATCATTGATTACAGCCTGCAGGCAGTGATAGGCACCGCGGCCAACGCATCGAATCTGGTGTTGACGGATACGCTGAGCACCGGGCAAACCATAGGAACGTTGCCGGCGGGTTGTACAGCTACGGGTCAGGTGATTACCTGCACCATCCCGGCCGGCACCGCACCCGGCACCTACAGCTTTACCTATCCGGCAACGGTGAACCAAACGGCAACGGTCTCGGTAAATAACAGTGTCGTACCGACGGGTGGCAGCACGACCACACCAACCTGTACGAACTGTACAACCACGCATCCGATAGTCCCCGCGATTATTGCGGTGAGCAAATCCTCTAATCCGGCGACCGGTACGGCTGTTGCGGCAGGCGATACGATTAACTACAGCCTGCAGGCGGTGATTACTACGGCAGCCAACGAATCCGATCTGGTTTTAACCGATACCCTGAGCGCCGGCCAGACACTGGGAAGCCTGCCGGCGGGTTGTACTGCATCAGGTCAGGTGATTACCTGTACGATTGCAGCCGGTACAGCGCCTGGCACCTACAGCTTTACCTATCCGGCAACGGTGAACCAGGCAACGACGGGATCAGTGAGCAATGCGGTGGTACCAACAGGCGGCAGCACGACCACACCGACCTGTACGAACTGCACCACTACGCATCCAATAGCCCCCGCGATTATTGCAGTGAGCAAATCCTCTAATCCGACGACGGGTACGGCTGTTGCGGCAGGCGATACGATTGACTACAGTCTGCAGGCAGTAATTGGTACGGCGGCCAATGCATCGGATCTGGTGCTGACCGATACGCTGAGTTCCGGCCAGACTCTGGGAACTCTGCCGGCAGGCTGTACGGCATCGGGTCAGGTGATTACCTGCACCATTCCGGCTGGCACAGTACCTGGTACCTACAGCTTTACCTATCCGGCCACGGTGAATCAGACAGCAACGGTCTCGGTAGATAACAGTGTCGTACCGACCGGTGGCAGTGCTACCACACCGACCTGTACGAACTGTACGACCACGCATCCGATAGCCCCCGCGATTATTACAGTGAGTAAATCTTCTGTTCCAGCGACCGGCACCACGGTTGCGGCAGGTGACGGCATTGACTACACCCTGCAGGCAGTAATCGGTACGGCAGCGAACGAATCCGATCTAGTGCTGACCGATACCCTGAGTGCCGGGCAAACCATCGGAACCCTGCCGGCAGGGTGCACGGCATCGGGCCAGGTGATTACCTGCACCATTCCAGCCGGCACCGCACCTGGTACGTATACCTTTACCTACCCGGCCACGGTGAAGCAAACGGCGACGGTCTCGGTAGATAACAGTGTCGTACCGACGGGCGGCAGTGCTACCACACCAACCTGT
>NZ_JBNVZR010000049.1:0-1473 GCF_052527415.1 Legionella navarrensis
GTTCAGATTAAAGTTGTTCATGCCTGGCGAAATGGACACATCCGGCGAGCCAGTACAGGCCGATGCCGCATTCAGGCGATTAATAATGCGTCGTCTGTCTGGCTGATTGGCCAATAATACCTGCGCCCGGGTGGTTAAAAACGCATTCACCATTTCCTGTGTCTGATCCTGTATCAGCGTTGGATCAAGCACCACCAGCACCGATGCCACGGTCGTAACCGTCACTTCAATCGTATCTTCAAACACCTCTCTGGTTCTCGGTAAGGCAAGCGTGGCCGTAACGACGGCTATCTGGGTTACCCCACCATTCTGTACATCAGCCAGCGTGGTTACATAGGACCCTGTGCAAATCATGTTTTGCCCGGGCGTCAGTGTTGTTTCCGGACAGCTGATCGCTACGGTGCTCGATTCCTTGAACTTCACGTTGTTCAGCGTAACCCGTCCAGTATTTGTTACGTCATAAGTGTAGATAATGGTCGTTCCCGGTTCCGAGAAACTTTTAAGGTTGGCTGTGACATCCAGACTGAGGCTGCCCTCGCCGATCGGTTTAACGGGATGTGCGGTGGCGCATTGGCTACAGGCCGGTGCTGTACTGCTACCGCCACTGGCTGTCACAGCGTTGCTGACCGAGCCGCTTGCATTTTTATTGACCGTTGCCGAATATTCAAAGTTGTAGGTACCTGGTGCCGTACCGCCTGGTATGATGCAGGTAATGATTTGGCCCGCGATGGTGCAGCCTGCCGGCATGACCCCCGCTGTCTGACCGGGGCTCAGCGTATCCCGCAGAATTAAATCCGATGTGGACGAGGTGGAAGAAATAACCGTTTTCAAGGTGTAGGCAATGCTACTGGCTACCTTCACCTCGGTACCACTGGCCGGACTGGCAGATTTGCTGACCGTGATGGCAGCGGCCGTGATTGGATGCGTGGTCGTGCAGTTTGAGCAGGTCGGTGCCGTACTGCCGCCGCCTGTTGGTACGACACGATTGCTCACCGAACCCGTCGCGGTCTGGTTGACGGTGGCCTGATAGGCAAAATGATAGGTGCCAGGAACCGTACCTGCGGGAACGGTACAGGTAATCACCTGACCCGTGGCCGTACAACCGGCCGGCAGCGTTCCCAGTGTCTGGCCAGAACTCAGGGTATCGGTCAGCACTAAATCTGATTCATTGGCCGCCGTTCCAATCACAGCCTGCAGGCTGTAATCAATGGTGTCACCAGCCGCAACGGCGGTGCCGCTCGCGGGACTGGCGGATTTACTTACCGTGATGGCAGCGGCTGTGACTGGATGCGTGGTCGTACAGCTCGTACAGGTCGGTGCGCTGCTGCTGCCGCCTGTAGCTACCACCGCATTACTCACCGAGCCAGCTGCTGTCTGATTCACCGTGGCCGCATAGGTAAAGCTGTACGTACCAGGAACCGTGCCGGCTGGAATGGTGCAGGTGATTATCTGACCCGTGGCCGTACAGCCTGT